>JAXDTV010000129.1:0-8355 GCA_034089785.1 Eubacterium sp. | reverse complement strand
ATCGACTGGTACAGCCGTTGTATCGTTGGCTGGGATGTTGATGATACTCTGGATACCACCATGGTCATCAACGCCTGTAAAAAAGCATTTAAAGTAGCGTCTTCCTTATCAAAAGTAACCCAAAACCTATCCTTATTCTTCCAAAAAGGTTTTAGCATATACAAATGTGTAAGGTGTCCTCCTGATGAACCAACAAAACACACTTTTAATTTTTTTTCTGCCATGATTAATAATGCTCTCCTTTCTCTTAATATCGTAATTCAATGCAATTCAGATGTTATAAACTTTTGTTTGAACCATCTGGCAAAGACAACATTATCATCTGTCTTGAACCAGCAACACGCTTATAATAAATCTGACCTTTTCCAACTACCTCATCTCACACCGATCCATCTTTCTTCAACACTGCCACAACGGTCTTACACAAGATCTTAATATCCAACGCAATACTCCAATTACTGATATATTCCGTGTCCAGACTTACTACTTCTTCAAAATCCGTTATATCACTGCGGCCACTGACCTGCCACAGCCCGGTAAGCCCCGGCTTGGTCGCCAGTCTGGCCCGGTGATGCAGGTCATACCGCTCTACCTCTTCCGGCAGCGGCGGTCTGGTTCCTACCAGACTCATATCTCCCTTCAGCACATTGAGAAACTGTGGGAATTCATCCAGACTTCTGGTCCGCATAAAATTTCCAATTCCCGTTTTCTGGGTGCCATCCGGCAGGATCTCGTTGCCAATAACCCGGGGATCAAAATCCAATTTGAACATCTTGTCTCCACCCATTTTATTTTTATCCATCAGTTCCGCTTTACGCTCTTCCGCATCCATATACATGCTGCGGAATTTATATATTCTAAATTTTTTTCCATTTCTTCCAACCCTTTCCTGTTTAAAAAAGACCGGTCCCGGCGACTGTATATAAATAACCGGCGCCAGAAACAAAAATAATATTCCTGTCAAAACACATCCCAGAAGTCCCCCCAGAATGTCCAAAACTCTCTTGCAAAACAGACTCTGACTGGTAGCATAGTTCAGCGTTGTCGTCAACACCGTAAATCCTGCGATCCGCTGTACGATCTGCCTGTTTTCCGCCAAATCTTTATTCTGAAAAAGGTTGTCATGAACCACCACGCCCATATCAAGGAGTTCTGTTAAAATTTTCTCTTTGTCCTGATAATCCGGCGGGCAGGATATAAACACTTCATCCACCCATCCGTCCCGGATAAACTCCATCAGGCTTTCCTCATCTGCCACCACTTCTACGCCACGGATCGTCTTCCCGGTCCAGTCCTCATCCAGGACAACCGCACCTGCTGTCTGGAATTCTTTATATTCCATTTTCTCGCGGCTCTCCAGAATTCCATCCACCAGATCTTTCGTTGTTACGATCAGAAGCGCCGGCTGGTTCCATACACCTTTGATTTTTTTCAAATATAATTTTAACATACATCTTGTCAAATATGACAAGACCACATAGATACCTACACACAGGAACAATACAATACGAGAAAACGGCTGTCCTCCCTGTGTCATAAACAAATACAGGGAAAATAATAACATCAATACAATTCCCTGTTTTACGGTTACAAATAACTCTCGCAAATACCCTCTTTTCAAAACATTTTTAAGCGTATTCAGCCCAAAAAGAACAATACTGTCCAATACCATCCATGCAATCACAGTACTGCGGTAAAGAGGCGTCGCAAATGGATTAGCTAGTCCATGCCTAATAACATACGCAACGGCAAATGAAATCAATAAACAAACTAAGTCAAGCACCAGAAAATCTGCATGCTTCAACCAATTATTATTTTTTCGTTTATACATTTATCTGCCTCTCCCCTTCTTGTTACATTCTTTTTTTAGGCAGACTCCCTGCAGACCGGCCTATGCCGCTCTGCAGACAGCATACCCTCTGATCACTTTGATCTGTAAAGGAATTATCTAATTACTTTTCCTTTGAATCCGGCTTTCTTAAGAGCCTTCTTGAAGGCCTTAAACTGTTTAGCGTTCATCTTAGATGCTTTGATTGTTACTTTCTTGGTGTTAACACCTTTGAAAGCTCCTTTCTTAACAGTAACTTTCTTTCCTTTCAAAGTAATCTTCTTAAGCTTTTTACAGCCTGCAAATGCATTCTTGCTGATTGTAACTACTGTTGCAGGAATTGTAACAGTCTTTACTTTCTTGCATTTTTTGAATGCATTAGCACCGATTACTGTTACTTTATAGCTTACGCCATTCACTTTAATAGTGGATGCAACAGTAACAGCTTTCTTTGTAGACTTAATAGAACTTACAGTAGCAGTTCCCTTTGCAGTTGTTTTAACTTTAACTGTGTTACCGGAAACTTTTACGCTCTTAGTCTGCGCAGTAGCTTTTGGTGCGGTTGTTGGGCTCTGTGCTGCAGATGCAGCAGTTGCAGAACTTAATACGACAGCTGCAGCCAAAGCAGTTGCCAATACTCTTTTCATCGCTTTCATTACTTTTATATCCTCCTTTCTTTCAAAAATATTTATGAGAAAGTTCTCTCCCTTGGGAAAAAACTAAACTCAACTTTTGTCACCATAGTAGTACTGTTCTCCATAGCCACCATAGCCATAGCCATACCCATAACCATACTTATGACTTCCGTACTTACCATAGTAGTACCCACCGCCGTTTTTACCAACACGGTTGAGTACCAGTCCCAGAACCGGACAGCCGGCTCTCTCCAACTGCTGGATCGAATTGCGTACCAGCTTCTTCTGGGTAAATCCTCCCCTTACAACCAAAATAGCACCATCACACAGGGAGCCTATCTTTTCACCGTCTGATACCAGACTTAAAGGTGGTGCATCTATAAATACATACCGGTACATATCTGACATTTTATCCAGCATCTGTTCCAGCTGACGGCTTTCTATCAACATAGACGGATTCACTACATTTTTTACATTAGGAAGGATATCTCCACCTTCTATCTGAGTGTGAAGTACCACATCCTCCACCGGCTTGTCCTGTGCCAGCAGATCCGATGTTCCCTGCAGTTTCTCCTGATCTTTCCGGCGGATATCATATTTGTCAACCATAACGGATTTGCGAAGATCTGCATCTACCAAAATAGATGCCGTCCCTGTCTCCGCCATCTGGCGCCACAACTGCATGGTAACAAACGATTTTCCTTCATCCGGCAGGGTACTGATAACCATGATCTTCTTTATATCGCTTCCCAGGAAATTAATATTGATCCTTAAGCGGTTGACTGCTTCCTCTACTGCATATGGCAGGGAAGGCATATTTCCAATTACTACTTCGTTCATGTTGTCCTCCAATTTCTGACTGCCTTATTCTTTACGTTTTTTTCTTTCCTTGTGCTTCTGCTTCTTGATCTGCTCTTCTTTCTTATCTGAGATAGAAGCAATATCCCCCTCTGGGATCACGGTCAGCGGCATGATGCCAAACGCTTTCTCCACATCTTCGGCTGTCCGCATAGTGTCGTCTCTCAGATACAAAACAGTCAACACGATCAACGCTACAGCCAGGAATCCAAATGCCCCCAACAATGTATTGACAATAAGATTCGGCGAACTCGGTCCAGGTGGCACGATGGCCTTTTCTGCAATATTAGGTGCTGCTGTATCCATCAGTTTCGGCAAATAAGTAACTGCCTTATCCGCCAGCTTATTGGCAATCTTTTGCGCCTCTTCTGCCGAGGTACTCTCTACACTAATGGACAGGATACGCGTATCACCTACCGGTGCGATAGTCAGCATCTTCAACAGATCTTCATAAGTATAGGAAAGATCATAGTCCTCGATCACTTCTTCCAGGATCGGACGGATCTTGATCAATTCCGCATAATCTTCTGACAGGGAAGTACCCAGATTCAGGTCTGTCAGATCAATGACCGAATCATTCGATGCCGACACCATATACAGTTTGGATGTAGCGGTATATTTCGGCGTGATCAAAAACTTTGTAATTCCACCTGCCAGCACTGCCCCCAACAGAAGCACTACCAGAAGGATCAGAAAACGAGATTTAAAAAACTGAAACAAATCCAGCAGATCAATCTCCATTTCCTCGTCTTCTTTTATTTGAATATTGTCTTTTAGCTTATTCATGTTCGTCCCCTTGTATCATTTAAATCTTTTTGGTCTGCAACCGTTTCATCCGGCTGTCTGCAATTCATCTTTCGCCACCAGCGGATAGAGTGTCTTCACTGTCTGCTCCAGTGACAAAGCATCCGGGTAGAATTCCCGGTGTTCTATACCATCTCCCAATGCCTCGCCTGTCTTTACTGTTCCTTTTATAGTAAGCAGGCCTTTGTACTCATATTCACTCAGCGAGCCGGCATAGCGAGTCAGTTTCTTTGTATTTATCTTGGATACCACATATGGATTCAACTCGTTCATTATACGAGCCAGGATTTTTTTATCAGACGCAGCCTGTTTTTTTATTTTCTTCACAAGACTTCCCATATACTGGCGCTGTCTCTTCATGCGGGATGTATTTTCTTCGTCCCCTACGCCGTACCGGTCATGTATGTAGTGGTACGCCTGCGTATCATTCAGTATCATCTTCCTGCCCTTCTTCATCTGCGGGTCCACAGAAGTGAAATCCTCCAGCAGTTTCACCTCTACTCCACCTGCCTGCTTATTTAGCAGCGGAATGGTGTCCATAGGCATTTCATAATATCCATCAATGGGGATTCCTCCCAGGAGTTTGGAAACAGCCTTTACCGTATTCTCACAGTTCTGCTGTCTGCTGCCACCATACCAGTGGGCTGTACACAACTGGATCTCAGCTGTCGCTTCCCCCTCTCCCTGCTTGTCGATCAGAGAGACTTCTGTCATAGTATCCCGGTTCAGCTGGATCGCACCATATGTTTTATTTTCTTCATCAAACACAACCAGCATCAGGAAATCAGCCATGGCTCCCTGATATGCCTCTCCGGTTCCTTTTTCGTTGCCGCTGGCATCTGTTCCCAGGATCAGCCAGGTGGTCACTTTATGTAACAACCCATATTTGTGTTGATTCAGTGTCACTTTGTCAAGAGAATCCCAGTCAACAGGCTCCTGGGGCGTCTCCGCCTCCGCTGTTCCTGCACCGGAAACCGCTTCTGTTTCCGTCTTACCGGGTGCTTTCTTTCCCATTGCAAACACGGTACAGAGACAAATCACCAAGACAGCTGCAATAGCAACGGCTGCTATATTGATCTGCTTTTTTTTCTCGCTGTGTTCTTTACTCATGGCAAAATCATCTCTCCTAATTCATCTACCCGGCGAAGTCTGTCTGCGCCTAGTTTCTTCTGGATCACTTCCCTTGCCTGCTGCATATTAGGTATCCGGTTTGTCATGTTGTGACAATCCGTTCCAAGTAGCGCATTGTACGCTTCAAACAGCATAAATGCTTTCCTCCTGGTTCGAAAATGCAGAAAACTTTCTGCGTTTACCTGGGCGTATACAGGCAATTCAAACACCCGTTCCCAAAATTCTTTTTTCTTTTGATATGGATAATATCTTTCGATGTGAACAATGATGACTGTTAATTTCTGCTTGTTTATCAGAGTCTGAACATCTCTGACGACCTGATCGTCCCATTGACAAAAAGGCATCTCCAACATCATTACCCCGGTTTCCTCCACGCACAGTCTGGATATTTCTTCCGCCTCACCGATTCCCGGGAAATAATAAACCTCTGCTCCCCGGCAAAACTGAATATCTTTGACTAATTTCTCCGGCACCTTGCTGAGCAACCGCTCATAAGACGCCTCCCTGCGTTTCAAAAACCGTTCTACCTCATTTCTATTGGCATAGAAATGAGGTGTGAAAACGATCTTAGTTATGCCTTGTTCTTGTTCCAGGGTCAACATCTGAATGGACTCTTCTGAGTTCCGGCTTCCATCATCGATCCCCGGCAATATATGTGTATGAAAATCGATCATTACAACAACCTTCCTCCCCTCTATACCTTGCTAAACCGTTTTCCATACTATACTTCCTTTTTATATTTGTCAACTCTTTTTTTCATTTTTCTACCTTTTTCTACTTTTTTCACTCTTTTTACTCTGATTATAGCGATATACATCAGCTATCTCAGATATAGATATGTAAGCTCGTTTATCCAGTTCATGAATGATTTCCTTCATCCGCCCCACCTGGAACCGGTTGATCACCAGGTATACGACGGTTTTTTCTTCATCCGAGTAATATCCTTTGGCATCGATAATGGTCATGCCGCAGCTAAATTCCTCCGACAACTGTTCGCAAATTGTCTCCGGCCTGGTAGTGACGATAAACGCTGCCTTGGAACGGTCAATACCTTCCACTACAAAGTCAATGGTTTTCAGCGCAGCCGCATAAGTAACGATGGAATACAAAGGCAGCGTCCAGCTGTGAATGGCAATTCCACAGCAGATATACAAAACAATATTATAAAGCATCACAAAAGTTCCCACTGTCATGCCCCACTTCTTGGCAAATATGATAGCCAGCACTTCCACACCGTCCATGGCACCTCCGTAACGGATAGTAAGGCCACTTCCAAGCCCCGAAACAATACCTCCAAACACAGCGCAAAGAAGCAGGTCCGATCCTGCCAGAGGTGAAACCTCAGAGACCGAAACCGGCAGTATGTCCGTGATGATCCAGGCTCCCAGTGAATAAATGGTTACCGCATAAATCGCATAAATAGAAAAAACCGGTCCCTGTTTCTTCAGTCCGTATAAAAACAACGGAATATTGAGAAAAATCAGAAAGACCGGCAGCGAAAGCCAGGAGGGCGTAATCTGGGACAACAGCATAGAAGTACCGGAAATTCCGCTATCATAAAGTTTGACAGGCATAAGAAAAATCGTCACACCAAAGGCATTAATGCACCCCGCCAAAGTCAGTACAAAGATGTTTTTCCATTTCAAACCAGATCGTATTTTCTTCCATTCTTTCATAAACTGCCTCCTTTTCTTTTCCTGAAATGTTGTAGATGGTCATTGTAACATAAGTGGAGGCGGTTTCTCAACCGTCAATTTGTCGTGATTTGAGTCAATGGGGGGCTTGTCTTTTCTTAATTTTCCGTGATTTAGCAGAAATTTTTTATCTCGTGGGCGCTTTCGCTACGACAAATCCCCCACGCCTTGACACAAAGCACGAAAATCTGTTTCCTCATCACTGCCCTCAGATCCGGAAACCAGTTCCTTTCAAATCGTTCCAATACAGACGGACAGACATCCTTTTCACTCCAAAAGGGTAATCGCGGCACGATATCTATAACAGGGCATGATATGAGATGCCTGTATATGCGTCAGCATAGGCATCCATACCGCTACGCGCTTAACTAGCGGGAGCACCCACGGAACGCAGACTTTTCTGCCACATTACGGAAACCATAAAAACCACTCACACCCTGCCATAAACTCCCGGACAATTACCCTTGAAAAAATATCCTTTTCCCTCTACAATATAGGTAACATTACGATAAGAAAGGAACCCTTTTATTATGAAGAAACACCTTTGTTTTTTTCTTTGCTCTCTTTTGGTTTTCCTGACGGGCTGCAGCCATTCCCAGACTATTCGCTTTGGTGCAGCTGACATTGGCGGTATGTACTATTCTTTTGCCAATAGTTACTCTGGTTTTGCCTCAAAAGACAATGAATCTTATAAATTTGAAGTCAAAAACACAGCCGGTTCCGCAGCCAATCTGCGGCTGCTGTCGGATCACTACATTGATCTCGGGATTGCCCAGGCGGATCTGATCCAGGATGCCTACAACGGCAAAAACACATTTGAAAACAATGTGTGCCGGGGTTACAAGGCAGTTTCCTCCCTATACACAGAAGCCTGCCAGATTGTGGTCCGGGCGGATTCGGATATTCAGACCCTGGATGATCTGCAGGACAAAAAGGTATGTATCGGTGCCGCCGAATCCGGCACAGAACGAAATGCCAAAGAAATCCTTTCTTTCAGCGGTCTCAATGACCAGCTGGTAGAAACAGTCAATCTGGATTACACCAAGGCGGCTTCCATGCTGGCTTCCGGCAAGATCGATGCTTTCTTCTGCACCGCCGGCATCCGCACTACCGTCATTGACGAACTGACCAAAGAATGTAAGGTACGGCTTCTTTCCATCGACGAAAAATGCATGAAAAAACTGCAGAAAGCCTATCCTTTCTATGTGAAATACACCATTCCTGCCAATACCTATTCCGGTCAATCTACACAAGTAGAAACACTGGGTGTCAAATCTATTTTACTGGCTTCTGACAACTTATCCGATGAAACCGTAAAAGAGATTACCAGACTTTTGTTCAAACATGGCAAAGACATGCAGTATGCCACTTCTTTGAACCTGAATCTGGACGAAAAAACAGCCAC
>JAXDTV010000113.1:0-9516 GCA_034089785.1 Eubacterium sp. | reverse complement strand
GCCACTCCGCTATCAGCGAAATCGATACCAGTTCCAAACAGACTGCAGAATCTATTTCCTATCAGACTGACCAGACACTGGAGATCCAGAATCATATTAAAAAAGTAGACGGTGTTACTGCTACTATGAGCGATATTTCAGCCACAACCAAAGAAGCTGTGGAAGAAGGAGTAGCACTGATCGAGCAGTTGAAAGAAAAATCCAAAGATGTGGCACTAATCAGCCACGACACAGAGGCCGCTACCAGAGATCTGAACAACAGTATCCATCAGGTAGAGGAGATCACAGACACGATCCTCGGTATTTCCAACCAGACTAACCTCCTGGCGCTGAACGCTTCCATCGAGGCTGCCAGAGCAGGCGAGGCCGGTAAGGGATTTGCCGTTGTGGCAGATGAGATCCGTAACCTGTCTGAAGAAACACAGCAGGCTACCGAGCAGATTTCTGCTATCATCGCCCAGCTTACTGCCGTAGCGGAAGATGCATCCGGCAAAATGTCCAAATCCGCTGCCTATGCAGAAGAGCAGAACGATATGATCGCCAAGACGGAAGTGAAACTTACAAACATTCAGACAAACTCCGATCATTTGTTTGAAAATGTAGCAACCGTAAAAACTTCTGTAGATGATGTCCTGAAAGCCAATGCCGCTATTTCAGACAGTATCACAGATCTTTCCGCTGTCAGCCAGCAGGTTGCCGCTTCTACCGGAAGTACCCTTTCCATCAGCGACAGCAACATGGATGCGTTACATAGACTGAACGAATCTCTCAACGCTATTGAGACGATCTCCCAGAAAATGTTTGCACTGATCGAGTCTTCAGAAGACTTCAACGGCAGTGCCGATGACACCGCTGACACACAGACTTCTGAAACAGAAGGAACTGCAGGCGAAGAGTAAAAACTTATTAAGAAAATAAATGTCCCAGTTTGTCTCGATTTTAACCGGACACGGTTTTGATCGCAGCAAACTGGGATGTTTTTAATTTCTTGGATTTTTTATTATTTTATTGTTCGGATCGCCTCTTCCAGAATATCCAGTCCGGCATCCAGCTGTGCATCCGTTATGACTAACGGTGCCAGAAACCGTATTACATTTCCATACACACCGGCATTTTCTATCAATAAGCCTTTATTGGCACATCGCTGTATAATTTCCTTTACCAGACCGGCTGCCGGTTCTTTTGTCTCTCTGTCTTTTACCAGTTCCAGTCCGATCATTGCTCCTAATCCCCGGACATCACCGATCACCGGATATTTTTCCTTCATGGCAAGGTAACGGTCTGTCACTTTTTTCCCTATTTCCAGGGCCCGGTCTGCCAGATGATCCCTTTCCATGATCTCCATTGCCTTCAAACTGGCTGCGCAGGCCACTGCATTGCCGCCAAAAGTACCTCCTATGGTTCCTGCCGGTACAGCGTCCATGATTTCTTTTCTTGTTATCACCGCACTGAGAGGCAGTCCGGCCGCAATGGATTTGGCTGTTGCCAGAATATCCGGCTCCACTCCCTCTTCCTGCCAGTACTGGGTGGCAAACATTCGTCCTGTCCTGCAAAAACCGGACTGTACCTCATCTGCGATCAGCAAAATACCGTTTTCATCGCAGATTTTTCGGACTGCCTTCACCCATGGAATCGGTGCCGGTATAAAACCGCCCTCTCCCTGGAGTGGCTCCACCACAATAGCTGCCACGGTATCGGCAGCGGCGCACTCTTCAAACACATTTTGTATGGACTGAATATAATAAGAAAGTGCCTGATCCTCATCCATCCCCTCCGGTCTCCGGTACAGATATGGATATCTTGCCCGGAACACACCATGAGACAAAGGCCCCATATGGCGGGCGTATGCTTTTTTAGAAGTCATCGTCATTGTCAGTTCTGTTCTTCCGTGAAACGCCCCGGAAAACACAATTATATTCGGCCTTTTTGTATATCCTCTGGCAATCTTTACCGCATTTTCATCCGCTTCTGCTCCACTGTTGGTCAAAAAAGTCCTTTTTTCCTGTCCTTTCACCGGTGCCAGTTGATTCAACCGTTCTGCCACCGCCACATATCCCTCATGGGTCACAATGTTAAACATACCATGAAAATATTTTTCTGCCTGCTTCTGTACAGCTTCTACAATTTCCGGATGGCTGTAGCCCACATTTAAAACACCGACGCCACCGATCCAGTCCAGAAAATAGTTTCCATCCAGATCTTCGATCATGGCACCCTCTCCCCTTGCGAGGGCAACCGGATAGGAGCACCCAACCGCTGCCGCCGTGGCTTTTTTTCTTCGTTCTATCAACGCCCGGCTCTTAGGGCCCGGTACGGTATCTGTAATAATCTTTGGCAGTTCTTCTCTTAACATAAATCATTCCTTCTTTCTTATGCAATCACATCTGCTCTTTTGTATATCCGCCATCTTATCACACAATTTTCCCTCTACCTATAGCCAGGATACACAGTTTTCTTTGTGCTTACTGCACAAATGTGGTACAATCTGAAGAAAAGGAGGATGTGCTATGCTTTGTCAGGATTTATTGAAATTAAAAGGAATCTGCGAACATGTGAAACTACTGTCCGGACGGGGTGGACTGAACAATCGTATTCGATGGATCTATTTTGCCGATGGCCTTAACTGCGATGAAAGCCACAACTGGACCAACTGGATACATGGGGGAGAATTGGTTATTATGACCAATAAAGACTTTATAGAAGATACTCCTTCCCTTCTCTCACTGATCCGGGAGTTTCATAATAAAAAGATTTCGGGATTTCTCATGAACATAGGCCAGGCAAAACCGGAGGTCATGGCTCTTTGCGAAGACCTCTCTCTGCCCTTATTTGAAATTAACTGGGATCTCCGCCTGGTTGACTTTTCCCAGACGCTGTGCATGGCCCTGGCTGAGGAAATCCGCCGGGACACCAGCCGTTCCCAGCTGATCTCCGCCATTTTGTATCACTCCGCCTCCTCAGAAAAATCCCTGATAGAGCAGGCCGGTTTACTGCATCTGGATCTGACCCGGCCTCACTATGCAGCTGCCCTCACTCCGGACACGCCTCTGGATGAAACGAGATTTTTTAACTTTGTAGAGAATACACTTTATTCACTGGGCATCGCCACACCTATGCTGACCCACTACAAACACTGTGTCCTGCTGTTTTTACCTGCCGATACTTTTTCTTATAAGAAGACAGACCAGCTTCTACATGCTGTCCAGGACAACGCAAAAGTTTCTCTTGGCACTACGGTTTCAACTGGACTTGGCAGCACCTATCCTCATCTTTCCCAGTTTCGTCAAAGTGCCGATGAAGCCGTGCAGGCTCTCCACTTTATCCATTGTGAGAAAAAAACTGGCTTGATTCTTTCTTATAAGGACGGAGGACTGTACTACCTCATCAGCCAGATTCCGGATCCTGCTGCCTTGACCTTTTATGTAAACCGGATGCTGGGTCCATTACTGGAAGCAGACGCCGCATCCGGCAGTTTCCTCTGTGACACGCTGGCTTGTTATCTGGACTTTGGAGGAAACAGCACCAAGACTGCACAAAACCTCTTTATTCACCGAAACACGCTGGCTTACCGGCTGAACAAAATAAAGGAACTGCTGCCGGGGGATCTTAAAGATTCTCTCTTCCTCTCGGAACTTCAAATCGCTCTTAAGGTCCGGAAATACTTAGAAATCACTTCATAAAAACAGCCTGTTGAGACGGTTATTATACCATCCCAACAGGCTGTATTTTTTATGCTTTCTTGTAGCGGCCTCTGGCTCCTGCCTTTTTCATCATAGCTTTGTACTTTTTATACTTGGCTTTTGGCAGTGAGACCACCGCCTTTTTGCTTGTTTTCTTAAAGGCTCCTGAGTCTATCTTCGTTATCTTTTTACTCTTGATCACAATTTTTTTCAAATTCACACATCCAGAGAAAGCATTGGCGCGGATCCTGACAATTTTGGATCCTATAGTTACTTTTTTCAATTTTTTATTGCCGGCACAGGCTCTTGTCCCAATCTCCGTTACCTGGTAAGTCACGCCCTTGTAACGGATGGCAGATGGGATGCTGAGGGATGTCGTTTTCTTGCTGGTCATCCCGGTAAAAGCCACTGTCTTTTTGGCTGCATCCTTGAGAGAATAGTTCTTTCCTTTTACTGTCATGGTGCTTTCCGCCGTCTGCTGTGGTGCCTGGGTAGTCTGATCTCCTGCTGCCGCAGTCGTTCCCTGCCCGGTCTCTCCGTCCAGTGTCGGGTTTGTCGGTGTCGGCTCCACACTGACTGTCGTTCCCGGCGTCGGCTTCACCGTAGGCGTTGATGTCGGGGTAACCGTTTGCGACGCTGTCGCTGTGGCAGTAACAGTCGGGGTGGCCGTTGGCAGCGTCGTGGCCGTTGCCGTTGGGGTGGCCGTTGGCAATGCCGTGGCCGTGGCTGTTGCAGTCGCCGTGGCTGTCGGCGTCACCGTCGGAGTAGCCGTAGCATCCGCGTGAGCCAGTCGATCCACTATAACAAATCTTGTATATCCTTCATATGGCACTTTTCCATCTGTCATGGTAGAAAATGGATAATAAGAACTAAAGTTAGAATCCACCTGATGCAGCAAACTAAACACCGTGGAATCACTGATGATCAATGGCATCTGATCGTTAGGTGCCTTGGCTGCATTGGCTGCCTTCTTCAGGAAGGCTTTGGCGCTGGCCGTATCGTACACATTATCCCCATTGGCCATGGCACTGTGCTTCTGATAGTAAGTATATTCCATGGTATCCACGGCATCCGGCAGGTCATAGAGCCAGGTGCTGTCTGTGTTACTGCTGGTGTCCGCCTCATGAGCCATAGTAAAACGGCTGTCCGGCATAGCAAACCAGTTATAGTGGCACACTTTGGAGTCTTCTTCACAGCCGTCATTTAAGTCATCCCAGGTAAGATCCATATCACAATAAGTCTCTCCTCCGTCAAAGGAAACCATGTTCCAGGCATGACCGCCGCCTCCACTGCCGGTAATGCCAATTCCCTCTACATACAGATTGGGGATTTCCAGCGTACTCAGTATAAAAGAAAAGGTATCCGCATAACTTTCACAGACACCGGCTTTGTAAGAATCAGACATCACACCTATAATATTGTGTGCCCAGGCTGAGTCCTCCGGTGTGGAAGTACCGGAAACATATGCATAGTCAATCCGAGAAACAATCCAGTCATGCACAATGCGTACCTTCTCATATACATCCGTTGTGGTATTTGTCAAGGCGGTAACCATCGCCAGATTCTTGTCAATCTGTGCGTCATATTTTGCACGATCCGATGCCTTCACATAATCCTCATCCATCTGCAGCATGATCTTTTTCACTTCACCACTGCCGGATATGGAATAGGAAAACGCACTGCCGATCCAATAAAATTCGGGATGATCTGCCACAAAGGAAGTCAACACCTCCCACAGTTCCTGCTTACTTGCCACTGTACCGCTGTCAAAGTTACAAGTCAGTCCATAATAGGCTCCGTTGCTGCTGGCTGCAATATCTTGTTTGCCTGCCACAACCTCCAGGGCCGCTGCATACAGACTGTCATAGGCTTTCTTTTCATTTGCAGACAACTCATTATAACCATAGTCATTTCCGCTCTTTTTTACATAGTCCGGCAGATCCTGAGATGCTGCGGAATAAACCGACAGCCCGGACTGATTTGTTTGGAGTTTCTGAGCCTCACTCCAGAAAATCTGCGTGCCCTGCCAGGTGCGCAGTCCTCCCACCGGCTCTTCCACCGCTGCCTCCGCCGCCCGGACCGGCTTTTCCTCTCTGGTCGTTATCATAAGCGAACTGGCTCCTACACACAAAGCCAAAAATAATGCTAACTTTTTTCTATGTCTCATACCATCATCCTTTCTGAAACATGTTTTCACCCATCCCCTGTCTAATGCAAATATAACACAAAATGCGCCCTTCCACAAGGAAAGGACGCACATATTCATCTATCAATTCTGCACTTTTACTTCCGGATGATCAGAGAACCATTTTCCACATCCAGTACCAGTCTGTCACCGGTTCTTACCTCATCGGCCAGGATCTTTTTCGCCAGAAGTGTTTCTACATTTTTCTGCAGATAACGCTTCAAAGGTCTGGCTCCATAAGCCGGCTCATAGGCTTCTTCTGCAATAAAATCTTTGGCTGCTTCCGAAATGGTAAGCTGTAACTCCTTATCTTCAATCCGTTTGTTGATATCTGCGATCAAAAGATCCACAATACCACCAATGTCTTTCTTGGTCAGCGGCTTAAACATAATGATCTCATCCAGACGGTTCAAAAACTCCGGACGGAAACTTCCACGAAGCTGGCTCATTACCAGGTCTTCACTCTCTTTGGAAATATTGCCCTCTGCATCAATACCATCCAGCAGATAATCTGCTCCCAGGTTGGAAGTCATGATCAGGATCGTATTTTTAAAATCTACGGTTCTGCCCTGTGAGTCGGTGATACGGCCGTCATCCAATACCTGCAAAAGCACATTGAACACATCCGGATGTGCCTTTTCAATTTCATCAAAAAGCACCACGGAATAAGGTTTTCTCCGCACCGCTTCGGTCAGCTGGCCGCCTTCCTCATATCCTACATATCCCGGAGGCGCTCCGATCAGACGGGACACAGAATATTTCTCCATGTACTCACTCATATCGATACGGACCATGTTGTTCTCATCATCAAACAGGCACGCCGCCAGACTTTTGGCAAGTTCGGTCTTACCTACACCGGTCGGTCCTAAGAACAGGAAGGAACCAATCGGTTTGGTCGGGTCTTTGATACCTGCCTTGGAACGAATGATCGCCTCGGTTACCTTGGTAACGCCGTCATCCTGTCCCATAACCCTCTTGTGGAGTTCTTCATCCAGGTGGAGAGTTTTATTTCTCTCGGATTCTGTCAATTTTGCCACAGGGATTCCGGTCCATCGGGATATGATCTGCGCGATCTCTTCCTCAGATACACACTCATGTACCATGGACTGCTCTCTTTTATCCACTTTTTCCTCTGCCGCCTGTAACTTCTGCCGCAACTGTGGCAGCTGTCCAAATTTCAGTTCAGATGCTTTCTCCAGATCATAACTGGTTTCCGCCATCTCGATCTGACGGTTCACATCCTCGATCTGCGCTTTGATCTCATTTACCTGATCGACAACAGCCTTTTCATTATCCCACTTTGCCTTCTGCTGTGCAAAATCTTCTCTCAGTTCTGCCAGTTCTTTCTGCAGTGCTGCCAGACGATCCTGGCTCAGATGGTCTGTCTCCTTCTTCAAGGCAGCTTCCTCAATCTCCATCTGCATGATCCGGCGCTGCACCTCGTCCAGTTCGGTCGGCATAGAATCCAGTTCTGTCTTGATGAGAGCACAGGCCTCATCTACCAGGTCAATGGCCTTGTCCGGCAGAAAACGGTCGGATATATAACGATTTGACAAAACTGCCGCCGATACCAGGGCGCTGTCTGTAATTTTTACTCCATGGAAAATCTCGTACCGCTCTTTTAGTCCACGCAGAATAGAGATAGTATCCTCTACCGTTGGTTCATCCACCTGGACCGGCTGGAATCTTCGCTCCAGTGCAGCATCTTTTTCAATATACATACGGTACTCATCCAACGTAGTGGCTCCAATGCAGTGTAGTTCTCCACGGGCCAGCATTGGCTTTAATAAGTTGCCGGCATCCATAGCACCATCCGTCTTGCCTGCGCCTACAATGGTATGAAGCTCATCAATAAACAAGATGATCCTGCCATCGCTGTCTTTTACCTCTTCCAAAACAGCTTTCAGTCTCTCTTCAAATTCACCACGATATTTGGCACCAGCAACTAATGATCCCATATCCAGTGAAAAGACTTGTTTATTTTTCAGTGCTTCCGGCACATCTCCCCGGACAATCCTCTGTGCCAGTCCTTCTACAACGGCTGTTTTACCAACACCCGGCTCGCCGATCAAAACCGGATTGTTTTTTGTTTTACGGGACAAGATCCGGATCATATTACGAATCTCATCGTCTCGTCCGATCACCGGGTCAAGTTTCTGATCCCTTGCCCGCTGCACCAGATCATAACCGTACTTCTCCAGACTCTCATACACTGCCTCCGGGTTGTCGGATGTTACTTTCTGGTTGCCTCGAACCATGGAAAGCGCTTTCAAAAAACGCTCTCTATCAATATGAAACTCCTTTAACAAAGCCTTCACTTCTCTGGAAGGTTTTTTCAGCAGACTCAGGAACAAATGCTCTACGGAAACATACTCATCCCCCATGGCCTTTGCCTCATTCTCTGCATATACTAATACTTTGTTCAAATCCTCACTAATGTACTTGTTTCCACCCTGGACTTTTGGCCGCTTGTTGAGCAATCCTTCAACCTGCGCCAAAAAGACAGCCGGGTCAATCTCCATTTTTTCAAACAGTCTGGAAATCAGGCTGTCTTCCGTGGTCAGCATGCTGTAAAGCAAATGCTCCTGCGTAATCTCCTGGTGGTCATAATCATAAGCAATTTTTTCGAGATTGTTGATAATCTCTACGGATTTCTGCGTAAATTTTGTAATATTCATAATTGACCTCCATTCTCACAATACTGCCTTGTGTTGTTCTATCCTCTTTATAACAACCTTAATATAACACCAGTTGTTAGCACTGTCAACCCTCGAGTGCTAATTTTTTGAAATATTTTTGCAATCTGTCTTATTTTCCGTTATACTATAATAAATTATGCAGTAACAAAACATATTAAAATGGAGGGTATCACAATGAGCATAGTATGGACCGAGCGAAAACGCATATGGTGTGGACTGCCACTTACTTTTACCATATACAGTTACGATGAAGAGCGTTTCTATATTAAGACCGGTTTTCTGAATCAGCGGGAAGATGAGGTGCGCCTCTACCGTGTGCAGGATCTGACGGTTACAAGATCCTTTATCCAGCGGATTTTCGGAATGGGATCTATCCATGTTAATTCCTCTGACAAAACAATGGGGGATTTTGAGATCCGTAACATCAAAAATGTAGCGGAAGTCAAGGAAAAGCTTTCTGAACTGGTAGAAATCCAGCGGGACAAAAAGCGTGTCAACACAAGAGAATATGTTTCCGGCGATGCAGAGCCGGATCAGGATGATTACATGTAAGAAGAGATTGCATGGATGACCGGATCACTGCTCCTGCCCGATTCCTGATTGCACCTTGTAATCTGCCTGCTTATCTGCTATAATAAATGCTGTTATGCGGATGTGGCGGAATTGGCAGACGCGCTAGATTTAGGTTCTAGTGGGCAACCCCCGTGCAGGTTCAAGTCCTGTTATCCGCACGAAGCATTGAGAAGTGCATAGCGGAGTGTGGGCAGCTGACGCGAGTTTACTCGCAGGCAGATGCATCACAATCCGCGTGTATACGGCGATAGCCGTGGGACAAGCGGCCCGAAGGGACGCTTGTATGCACTTCGATAGGAAGACTGAAAAACATTCAATTTACGAGTGTTTTCAGTCTTTTTCTTTTTTGAAAACACATCATAAATTCTACTTGTTCTAA
>JAXDTV010000109.1:0-28088 GCA_034089785.1 Eubacterium sp. | reverse complement strand
GGTGATTTGCATAAAGATGATTTAATTCAAATAGAGAAAATGTATGAAAAGTTTTTGCGTGATAATGGTGCGGTTTAGCGGAGTTATTCGCATTGAACTTTCCGCTGCTATTAACGCCCTGCACCATTCGTCATCACTGCGTGATGCCTCATGGACGGCTGTCGCCGTATATCAAAAAGAACCTGCACACTCATATGAGAGCAAGCTCTCAATGGTGCTGCGCCGAGCCCATTCGTCGCCACTGCGGGCTCCTCATGGAGGGCTGTCGCCCAATAAGTCTAAAAAGAAAAAATAGCAGCGAAAAGTGAACTTTCCGCTGCTATTTTTCTTTTTATCCTTGCTCGGCTTGTAGCTTAACCAAAGTATCTCTTCAGCAGGCCTTCGAATGCTTTTCCGTGGCGGGCTTCGTCTCTTGCCATTTCATGCACGGTGTCATGGATTGCATCCAGATTGGCTGCTTTTGCACGTTTTGCAAGATCCATTTTTCCGGCGGTTGCGCCACATTCTGCTTCTACACGCATTTCCAGGTTTTTCTTGGTTGAGTCTGTTACGACTTCGCCCAGAAGTTCTGCAAATTTTGCTGCGTGTTCTGCTTCTTCATAAGCTGCTTTTTCCCAGTAAAGTCCAATCTCCGGATAGCCTTCTCTGTGAGCAACTCTTGCCATAGCCAGGTACATTCCTACTTCGGAACATTCTCCTTCAAAGTTAGCACGAAGATCTGCTACGATATCCTCGCTGACACCTTTAGCTACGCCTACTACATGTTCTGCGGCCCATTCTCTGTCACCGCTCATTTCTGTAAATTTCTCTGCCGGTGCCTTACACTGTGGGCACTGTGCTGGTGGTTCGTCTCCTTCGTGTACATATCCACATACGCTGCAAACATACTTCTTCATAGTTTTGTCTCCTTTACTTTTTCATTTTTTTAATTTTAAACAATCACCACAAGTTCCGTAAAAATAAATCTCGTGACCCAAGATCTCTCCCGGAAAGTTCTCGCCTGCCAGCTGGTCGATGGAGTCAATGGAATCCATGTCCAGGTCTATCACGGCACCACACTGCCGGCAGATGAAATGATTGTGTGGTTTCACAGTTCCGTCAAAATGTTCTACGCCATCACCGCATTGAAGCCGCAATACCTGTCCCTGGTTTGCCAAAAGATTCAGATTTCGGTAAACCGTTCCCAGACTGATCTTGGGAAATTCTTCCCGGACTTTCCAATAAACAGCTTCGGCTGTGGGATGACTCTTTGTGCTGTGCAGACAGTCAAGGATTGCTTCCCGCTGTCTGCTGTGTTTTAATCCGGCCATGAGTCAACTCCTTTGTTGATAATGATAATCATTACTGTTATTATAATACATGAGACATTGACTCTTGTCAATAATTTTTTTCAAAAAGAAATAAAATTATTCACAATCGACTTTTTTTTACATAATTTGATAGCAATAAGGAAAAAAGGAGAATCTATGAATCTCAAGAATAAACCACTTGCCATGGCGTATGTGCCCTGGCAGATGTTTGATGAAGTAATGGATGGATGTGGCGGATTGGCCCATGGAACGATCTTTGAAGAACTGGTCTTTCCCTTTGTAGGATCCCAGGCTGCGTGCCAGTCCAGACGATATTGTGACCTGAATGGACGAAACACCATGGAGAATCGTTCATCCTGTCCGTGCGGAAGGGGGCGGTCTTTCCGATGATGAGTCAGAGTAAGAAGGCCCAGATGAAAATTGTGAGAGAAACCGGGTTTGCCATGTTGGATGCGGCATTGTATCTGGATACTCACCCAAAAGATGAAAAAGCCATGGATTATTTTAATAAATATCAGACTTTATATAGAGAAGCTTGTAAAGAATATGAAGCATGTTATGGTCCGCTGACCCATGAGGGCGTGGACACAAACCAGGGCTGGACTTGGACTCGGGATCCGTGGCCATGGGAAGGAGGGTGTTGAGAATGTGGACTTATGAAAGAAAATTGCAGTATCCGGTTAATATCACCAGACCAAACGCTCAGATGGCAAAAGTCATCATGAGCCAGTTTGGTGGTCCAAATTGTAAAAGGTGATAAGTTATTTTGGCATTGCCTGCAGCAGGGCGGCGCAGCTAGTGTAAGTCTGTCCACGCCACAAAAAGGTTGTTTTGCCATCGGCGAAGTTGGTATCGCTGCCGGAAAAGAATTGAGGATGGATACTTGTGACGGAATCCGGGATGGTAATCTGGGTCAGTGATACACACTCATAAAAAGCCTTTTTTCCTATATAAGTCAAAGTAGAAGGAAGTTTCACGGTACGAAGGCCTTGGCAGTGGTTAAATGTACTGGTAGGAAGAGACCGGATCCCATCTGCAAAACTTACCTGGGTCAAACTCTTACAGGAATCAAACAGATTCAGCCCGATAGATCGCATGGAAGCAGGAAGTTTCACGGTGGTCAGGGATGAACACTTATAAAAAACTGCGGTACCCAGATAACGAAGTCTGCCTGGCAGAGTTACCTGACGGAGACCGGTGCAGTTATTAAAGGCACCACTTCCGATGAGCCGGATATTTTTAGAAATCACAAGTTTGCGCATTTTTGTTTTCTTTCCCAAACAGTCCGGTGCGATGGCTGTGATTTTGTAAGTTTTCTTCTTATACCGGAAGGAACCGGGAATTTTTACTGTGCCTGAGGTGCGGATGCCGGCTTTTTTTATCTGGGAGGCAGTCAAAACAATACTCTTTGCACCTTTGGCTTTTTTAATCCGGATGGTGCAGCGGTACCGGGAAGAACCAACACGGGCCACAAGTTTGGCGGTGCCTGGCTTTTTGGCTGTGATGATCTGTTCTCCGTAATTCACAGCACTATCCAGAGAAATACATTTTTTCCCGGATGTAACAGACCAGGACACCAGATTGTTGGGATTTTCCTGCAGTACGATAAAAGCCGAGTCCCCGGCTTTTAAAGTCATCCGGCTGGCAGAAAGAGACGGATTTTCCTTTGCAAGTCCTGCTGACGCCATGAAAAGAAGTCCGGACAAAATCCCCCATAATAGAGGTAAAATAAAACGCTTCATAACATGATCTCCTCGTATAATATTATTTCTTGTAATTCTAGACGAACTTCCAGTATATTTCAAGACGCTGGGAAAAATTATTTGTCGATGGCGGATCCATACCGTTACGCACTTAACTAGCGGAAGCGACCCACGGAACGTAAAAACTTTTCTGTCACATTACGGAACCCCATTGACGAACCCCCCAAGATTTGTTAGTATTTACCTAACTTTGATGAGGAGGAAAAAATTGCCTGTGTCTGGAAAAACTCTAAAAACAACAGCCCTTGTTGTGGCTTTGATCATCGCATGCTCCGGCGCCAGTGTGGAATGTTACATACCGGCTCATTTTGCGTGTGCAAAGGTGATCGAGAGGGACCAGGAGATCGCTTCCCCCAGAGAAACAGTAACGCAGAAAGAAGATTTCTGCACTGCGGAATTAATGGAGACAGGAAAGACTGCCGGCTCTTTGAGAACTCGCCGGTCCGGTCTTGAGCATAAAAAAGATGTGCGGGCATTTTCCGGTCACGGGGAAATTGTTTTGCCGGAGAAATTCTATGGGACGCTGAAAGTCCGGGATGGACAGTCTGTCAGAACGCCCCTTTCAATCATGGTCTATATTCACAAGGCGGATGGGAAAAAACGCTGTTAAATCCCAATAAATAAAAACAGTGATTCATTCAGGCATGCCAGAGGATGCTTCTTTTGGCGTGTGATCTTAATTATAGCAGGAGGTAAAATATGAGAAAGACAAAAATTATCTGTACCATTGGTCCGTCCAGTGAAAATATTGAAACATTGACCAAAATGTGCCAGGAGGGGATGAATGTCGCAAGACTGAATTTTTCCCATGGCAGCCACGAAGAACATCAGAACAAGATCAATCTGGTAAAAGAGGCCAGAGAAAAATTAAATATGCCCATCGCCCTGATGCTTGATACCAAGGGTCCGGAGTACCGGATCAAAACCTTTGAAAACGGAAAAATAGAGTTAAAAGACGGTGATTTTTTCACATTTACGACAGAAGATGTAGTAGGAAATGAGACCATTGTATCTGTAAACTACAAACAGCTGATGCAGAATCTGGAAGTAGGCGATACCATCTTGGTAAACAATGGACTGGTCATCTTTAAGATTGTAGAAATAGATGATAAAAAGGCACGCTGTATCGTCGTTTCAGGCGGCGAGTTAAGCAATCGCAAGAGCATGAATTTCCCGAACCGGGTTATGGCTCAGGATTTTCTCAGCGAACAGGATCGGTCTGATCTTCTGTTCGGTATTGAAAATCAAGTGGACTTTGTGGCAGCTTCCTTTGTATCCCGAAAAAAAGATGTGGCAGATATGCGCCGTTTCCTGGATGAAAACGGTGGGGCGGATATTGACATCATTGCCAAGATTGAGAACCGTTCCGGTGTGGAAAACATTGAAGAAATCTGTGAGATTGCAGATGGTATTATGATCGCCCGTGGAGATCTGGGCGTGGAGATCCCGGCCATGGAGGTGCCGTCGGTGCAGAAGTACCTGATCAACAAGTGCCGTCTTCTTGGCAAGCGTGTGATCACAGCCACAGAAATGCTGGAATCAATGATCCACAATCCACGGCCAACCAGAGCGGAACTTTCCGATGTGGCAAACGCCGTGTATGACGGTACTTCCGCTGTTATGCTGTCTGGTGAGACGGCAGCCGGTAAATATCCGGTGGAGTCAGTGCGGAACATGGTCCAGACCATTGAATTTACGGAGAAAAGCATTCATTACGACAGACGGTTCAAGGTGGCGGATTTTGCCATTAAGAACAATGTGGATGCCGTGTCCCACGGTACATGCGCCATGGCAGTAGATGTAGGAGCAAAATGTATCGTTGTAAACTCTTTGAGCGGCCGCACCGTCCGCATGGTAAGCCGTTTCCGCTGCCCGGTGGACATTATAGGAATGACCCATTCGGAGAAAGGCTGGAGAAAACTGAACCTCAGCTGGGGGGTAACACCGGTTTTGTGTAAGAAATACGATTCGATTGAAGCTATGTTTGCAGACGATCTGAAGCAGGCAAAAGAGGTGTTCCCATTAAAAGAGGGAGACAATGTAGTTCTTACCGGTGGATTGCTGGACGGAAGTTCCGGTACCACCAACATGATCAAGGTAGAGCGGATCGACGGATAGAGGCGTGGTTTTTACTTGATGAAAAGCGGGAACTATGGTATACTGTATTCTCGAGCATCGCTCGCGATAGAGAACTTTCACTGGGGGTGTATCGTTCTCAGAAAAGAAGTTATTATGTAAAGGAGACAAGGTAAAATGAACAACAAAACAAAAGGTGCTTTACAGATTTTGTTGGTTGTAGTCCTGATTGCTGCGTTCGCATATGTGGCGGTAGCAGGAATTGGCGGCGCACACAAGGGTAAGGCGCAGAACATCCGCTTAGGTTTGGATCTGAAGGGTGGCGTAAGTGTCACTTATCAGGCAAATAAAGCAAATCCAACGGATCAGGAAATGGACGACACAGTATATAAAATGCAGAAGCGTGTTGAAGATGTCAGCACAGAGGCTGCTGTTTATAAAGAAGGATCCAATCGTATCACGATTGATATCCCAGGTGTTAGTAATTCCGCAGAGATCCTTAAAAAACTTGGTAACGCAGGATCTCTTCAGTTTATCATGTACAGTGATCTGAAAGGAAAAGACGGCGGCACATCACCGGCGGAAGGTGAAGAGGTTACTTTTGATAAGAAGAATGTCAAGTTAGACGGTTCTACAATCAAAGAAGCCAAGGCGGCTACCGAGCAGGACAAGAGTACCGGAGCAACCAAGAATGTCGTAGAACTTACATTCAACTCCAAAGGTTCCAAGAAGTTTGGGGAGATCACAGAGGCGAATGTAGGAAAACCGATGGCTATCGTATATGATAACAAACTGGTATCTGCACCAAGAATTGACAGTGCTATCACAGAAGGCAAATGTACTATTTCCGGTGGCTTTGAGAAATTCTCAGACGCAGAGGAACTGGCATCTACTCTTCGTATCGGTGCCCTCCCACTGGAACTGACCAATATCCATGACAATGTAGTAGGTGCTACCCTTGGTAGCGAAGCCCTGAGAACCAGTTTGATCGCCGGTGTGATCGGTCTGATCTTAGTCATCCTGTTTATGATCGTTATGTATCGTCTGCCGGGTGTGGCTTCTTCCATCGCATTGATCTTCTATGTAGGAGCAATGCTTCTGATCCTTAATGGATTGAATGTAACACTGACTCTGCCGGGTATCGCAGGTATTGTGCTGAGTATCGGTATGGCGGTAGATGCTAACTGTATCATTTTTACCCGTATCCGAGAAGAACTGGCAAGTGGAAAGACAGTAGCATCTTCTATCAAGATCGGTTTTTCCAAGGCGTTGTCTGCTATTATTGATGGTAATATCACTACTTTGATCGCAGCATTCGTGCTGTATCTGAAAGGTTCCGGTACCGTAAAAGGTTTTGCGCAGACACTGGCGATCGGTATTATCCTTTCCATGTTTACAGCTCTTGTTATTACCAGACTGGTAATGGATGCCTTTGCTTCTCTGGGACTGACAGATATAAAACTGTATGGTACACAGAAGACCAGAAAACCAATCGACTTTATCGGAAACTGGAAGAAATATGTGATCATTTCCGGTGCCGTATTTGTAATCTGTATTGTTGGTATTGTTGTAAATGTGAATAAAGGTTCCATGCTGAACTATAGTCTGGACTTTGTAGGTGGTACATCTACGTCTGTATCTCTTCCGGAGAACAAGACGATTACGGATGCAGATAAAGACACGGCATTGAAAGTTGTAAAAGATAACACAGGAATGGAAGGCGAGCTTTCTACTTCAGATGATAACGGCGTGAAGAAGATTACGATCCGTACAACCAGTCAGACTGAAGATCAGGCAGCTAAGACAAGATCCGAACTGGCAAAAGCATTTTCTGTCGATGAGAAGAAGGTAGAGTCTGAGACCATCAGTGCTTCCGTCAGCAGCGAGATGAAGACTGACGCAGTTGTTGCTACCATCATTGCAGCAATCTGTATGCTGATCTACATCTGGATCCGTTTCCGCAACCTGAGTACAGGTGTCAGCTCCGTATTGGCACTGGTACATGATATCATCGTAGTGTTTACGGTTTATGTGGTAGCAAGTTCTTACATTCAGGTAGGAAGTACATTCATTGCATGTATGCTGACCATCGTAGGTTATTCCATCAACGATACTATCGTTGTATTTGACCGTATCCGTGAGAATAAAAAGAAAGCATCTGCCCGTACACCACTGGCAGAGACTATTAACAAGAGTATTACAGAGACATTGTCTCGTTCCATCAATACTTCTGTAACAACATTTATCATGGTATTTGTGCTGGCTATCCTGGGAGTAAACTCTGTTCGTCAGTTTGCGATTCCGATGATCATAGGTATTATTTCCGGATGTTATTCTTCTGTATGTGTAGCATCACCACTGTGGTATGTGCTCTCAGGAAAGGGAGAAAAGAAAGCCCAGAAAGGCGCTACCTATTCTAAAAAGAAATAATAACATGATATAAAATGCCAAGGAGGACTTTGAATCATGGCAAAAGCGCCGGCAAAGAAAAAGAAAAAAGAAGTTGTGCTGACTCCGGCAGAGAAGTTTCAGCAGTATAAAACTTTGATGAGGGCAACGCGCTGTATCATCAAAGTGACAGATGAATACAAGATTTTCGTCAGACTTGCGAAAGATTTCGAACAGCTGTATCAAGAGGGCCAGGCAGCTCCTTTTGAAGGTCTTGAAGAGTGTCCCGAGCTAAGCAGACAGTGTCAGGAAAAGGCAGAAGAACTGAAAGCAAAACTTCCGGGGGAGGAAGAGGGTGACTCCCAGACCGTGACGACGACGGCGAAGGAACGGGAAGAGCGGGCCAAAGAAGCTGGCCATAAAAAGAAGATCAGTAAGACGAAGGTGGCGGTGGCCGTCGCCCTTGTCCTGGTGATTGCACTGGCGGTCAGTTATAAAGTGACACCAACCCGTTATCTGATCGCAGGAGTCGAGCGTGCGGTCGGCTTGAATAAATATGCCATGGAGTCCTACGGCAAATTAGGTGATTATAAAGACAGTCAGGAAAAGATGAAAGAGGCCCGCTATGCTTATGCGGATTCTCTGGGAGATGACCAGATGGAGCAGGCCAGATACCTGTTTGGACTTTTGGCGAAGAAAGGTTACAAAGACAGCGATGCCAGAGAACTGGTCATTGAGAAGGCACTGATCGAGAAGGCGGAACCTGGCAAGACCGTTCATTTTGGAAAAGATTCCTGGATTCTTTTGGAGAAAAAGGACGGAGAGGCCAGACTGGCCAGAAAGACAGGACTGGAGGCCGCTGTTTTCCATGGTACGGATGAATCGGTTACATGGGAAACCTGTGATCTGAGAGCGTATCTCAATGGAACTTATCTGCAGGAAGAATTTACTGAGGCAGAAAGAAACGATATGGCACAGATGTCTTTGGAAAATCCTGACAATGAGAAGTACAAAACAAAAGGTGGCAGTGCCACCAAAGATTATGTCTGTATTTTTAATACGACAGAGTATGAGAAGTACCGGGATATATTGAAAGGCAAGGCAAACTGTCTGCGCCTGAGAACACCGGGAAATAAATCGAATACGACGGTCTGCACATCCTACCAGAAGGAACTGATCCTTTACGGTATTCCGGTAGATGATTCGGGAGCGTGTGTGAGACCAGTCATTCTGGTGAAGTACTAGAATAAATATTATGAGAGGTACCATAGAACAGCTATGGTACCTTTTTTTACATGGATAAAGGCTTTTTTGCCTGTGAATTCGTTGCTGACGCCCAGAGGGAAATCATGGCTCAGGGTCACATTGTCTACTTCGTATTTCAGTCCCTTGATGATCACATTTTCACAGATGTCGCTGAGGGAAAATACCGACACCAGAGTTCCCGGTTCATTTTCCTCCAGGTCTTTGGAAAAAGAAATGGTGCCATTGGTCACGACCTGGATCCCGTAATTTTCGCCCCAGAGGATACCCTGGGCATCGTGCTTGGACAGGTAGGTCAGTGCCTGGAGGTTGGCCAGGGTGTGATCCAGACGGCCACCTGAGCCTCCGTAGATACGAAATTCTCTGTAGCCGTGTTCCAATCCCAGTTTCAGTGCCAGCATCATGTCGGTATCGTCTTTTTCCTTTGGATAACGAAGAGAATCCGAAGGAAGGTCGTAGGAGACAACGGAATCGAAATCTCCCAGCACCACATCGGCACGAAGTCCCAGGTCGTTCAGGTAATCGAATCCCGCATCAGCGGCGATCACCAGATCTTCCTTTTCAAAGGTAATGGTGCAGTCGGTACGGTCTCCGCCGCCAAATACATAGCAGATTCCTGTACTCATATTATGCGTCCTCTCTTTCTAAAATGCGGCAGGCATCGTCCATAAAAGAAGTGTCCAGAGACTCTACCTGTCCGTTGTCGCAGGCAGAGGCAAGCTCCGGTTGGATCGGGATCCGGGCAAGGACCGGTACGTTGTGGTTGGTGGCAGTTTCTTCTACTTTACTTTCGCCGAATACAAAGATCTTTTTGCCACAGTCAGGACAGAGTGCATAACTCATGTTTTCCACAATGCCGTATACCGGGATATTCATAAGGGAAGCCATGTTTACGGCTTTTTCCACGATCATGGATACCAGCTGCTGGGGACTGGTTACGACAACGATTCCGTCTACGGTAATGCTCTGGAATACGGTAAGAGGTACATCACCGGTGCCGGGAGGCATATCTACAAGAAGATAGTCAAGCTCCCCCCAGGCGACTTCGGTGTAGAACTGTTTTACCGTGCCGGCAATGATCGGGCCACGCCAGATCACCGGATCGGATTCATTTTCCAAAAGAAGATTGATGGACATAACAGGGATGCCTAACTCTTTGGAAGAGACAGGAAACATCACTTCGTCGTTGCTGGTTGCTTTTTCTGTGAGACCAAAAGCGGCAGGGATGGAAGGGCCGGTGATGTCGGCATCCAGGATCCCTACTTTGTATCCTTTTTTTGCCAGGGAAACGGCTAAAAGATCCGTCACCATGGATTTGCCGACGCCGCCTTTTCCACTGACAACGCCTATGATCTTGCCGATTTTTGTTCCTTTATAGGGAGTGGCCACCAGACTCTCCGGAGAACGGGAGCCGCAGTTCTGGCCACAGCTGTTACAATCGTGAGTACATCCTTCACTCATGGTATAAACCTCCTGTCTGAAGCAGTAAAAGGGGCTGCTTCGTACAATAGTATAAATTGATTCTATGAATTACTCTATTACGAAAGACTATCTTTTGTCAAGAATCTTTCCGGGTATTCTTGCATGAACCCACCCCATATGATAAGATAAAATCATATTATTGATACATAAAACAGGAGGGCTTATGTATGTACACAGTTTCGTTGAATGAATTTATTAAAAAGATGAAGGTAGTCAATCTGACACCGGA
This sequence comes from Eubacterium sp., assembly GCA_034089785.1. GTDB lineage: Bacteria > Bacillota > Clostridia > Lachnospirales > Lachnospiraceae > Eubacterium_F. Next base: position 17,577 of record JAXDTV010000109.1, on the reverse strand, counting down.
AGTAGATATTGAAAATATAGAGATCACCCAGACGGATACCAACCGTCCGGCCCTGCAGCTGGCAGACTTTTTTGATTATTTTGACAACCACCGTGTCCAGATCATCGGACAGGTAGAATATACTTATATGGAAAAGATCGGTGTAGAGAAAAGTGCCCAGATGCTCGGAAAGATCATGTCCTATAAAGTACCGTGTATCGTATTCTGCAGGGATCTTCCGGTAGCAGAAGAGTACAAAAAAGTATCGAAAGAAATGGGGATCCCGATTCTGCGCAGTGACAAAGACACTTCTTCTTTCTCAGCAGAGTGTACCCGCTGGCTGAAGGTGAAACTGGCACCCCGCATCAGCATCCACGGCGTGCTGGTAGACATTTACGGTGAAGGTGTACTGATCACCGGTGAAAGCGGTATCGGTAAAAGTGAGGTGGCCCTGGAGCTGATCCACAGAGGACACCGCCTTGTATCAGATGATGTAGTAGAGATCAAGAAAATTTCCGATGCAGAGTTGATTGGTTCGGCACCGGAGATTACCAGACACTTTATTGAACTGAGAGGAATCGGTATCATTGACGCCAAAACGTTGTTTGGTGTAGAAAGTGTTAAAAATAACCAGAAGATCGATCTGGTCATCAAATTGGAAGAGTGGAACAAAGATCAGGAATACGACCGTATGGGACTGGAAGAGACTTATATTGAGTATCTTGGCAACAAGGTTGTGTGCCACCAGATCCCAATCCGTCCGGGACGAAATGTAGCCATCATCTGTGAGTCCGCAGCCGTCAACTATCGACAGAAAAAGATGGGATACAACGCGGCCAGAGAACTGTACAATCGTGTTACAAGTAATCTGACCAATTCGCAGCAGTGAGGTGAAAGGGTATGAGTAATTTTTATGCAGGTGTGGATGTAGGTGCCACCACTGTAAAGATCGGAACTTTTTCTGACAAGGGAGAACTGATCGAGAAGTGGGAGATCCCAACGAGAAAAGAAGAGCAGGGTGCCCACATCCTACAGGATATTGTGGACAGTCTGGAAGCCAAAAGAGAAAAATGTCAGGGAAATATACTTGGTATCGGCATGGGAATACCGGGTCCGGTTACGGATGACGGGGTGGTGCACCGGTGTACTAATTTTGGCTGGGGTGTTTTTTCTGTAAAAGAAAAAGTGATAGAAATGACCGGCGTGGGAAGAGTGCGAATTAGTAATGATGCCAATATAGCAGCCTTGGGAGAAATGTGGAAAGGTGGCGGAAGAGGCCACGACAGCATTGTGATGGTGACCCTGGGAACCGGCGTAGGAGGCGGTATTATCCAGAAGGGCCGTGTGCTTATGGGAAGCAGCGGAGCCGGAGGAGAGATCGGCCATATAAAAGTAGAGTTTGACCACCCGGCACCTTGCGGATGCGGCAACAGTGGCTGTGTGGAGCAGTATGCATCTGCTACCGGCGTGGTGCGTATGGCGAAAGAAACCATGGAACCAGATTCCGTGCTGGCGCAGAAGGCAGAGACGCTGACGGCGAAAGATGTGTTTGATGCGGCCAAAGCAGGGGATACTTATGGATGCAAGGTGGTAGACCGGTTTGGACGATATCTTGGCATAGCACTCAGCAATGTAGCCCAGGTAGTGGATCCGGAGGCCTTTGTAATCGGCGGCGGTGTATCTGCCGCAGGACAGATCATATTGGATTCCGTGGAAAAATATTACAATGAGTATTCTATGTTTGCGTTGAAAAACAAGGAATTTCATTTGGCAGAACTTGGGAATGATGCTGGTATTTATGGTGCAGTAAGAATGGTTATGTTCCAGTAGGAACAAAAATCGGATTGGAGGACACATGACAGAGCAGACAATGGAGCCTTTGGCAAAACACACAACATTTCGGATCGGGGGACCGGCGGATTATTATCTGATCCCCGAAAGCCGTCATGAGGTAAGAGAAGCCGTATTGTATGCCAAGGAGAAAAAACTGCCATTTTATATATTAGGAAAGGGAAGTAATGTATTGTTTTCGGACGAAGGGTTCCGAGGCGTTGTGATCGAAGTCGGAAAAGGAATGTCAGGAATCGCGCTGGAGAGAGCCGGTGTGGTGCGGGTACAGGCAGGTACCAGCATGAGCGCCATGGCTGCCAAAATGGCGGAATGGGGACTGGCTGGGTTCGAGTTCGCAGCCGGGATCCCGGGAACACTGGGAGGTGGCATCGCCATGAACGCCGGTGCCTATAATGGCGAGATCAAAGACTGTATTCTTACGGCTACGGTGTTAGACCAGAGCGGCAGAGTCCGCATTTTGAAGGCAGATGAACTGGAACTGGGGTACCGTACCAGCATTATCCAGAAAGAAGAATATATTGTGCTAGAGGCAGAATTTTACTTTGAATCAGGAAATCCGGAAGGCATCAAGGCCCATATGAGAGATCTGAACAGCCGGCGCAGAGATAAACAGCCGTTGGAATTCCCAAGCGCAGGCAGTACATTTAAGCGTCCGGAAGGGCATTTTGCCGGTAAACTCATTGAAGATGCGGGATTGAAGGGATACCGGGTAGGAGATGCCCAGGTGTCGGAAAAACATTGCGGATTCGTGGTAAACAGAGGCGAGGCGACAGCAGAGGATGTGAAGAAACTAATCCGGGATGTACAGGACAAAGTATGGGATGAATTTCAGGTAAAACTGGAACCGGAGGTAAGGATCATTCCGGAAAACGGACTATAAGGAAGAAAGGCTAGTGGTAGAATGAGATTTGTGATTGTGACAGGCATGAGTGGTGCCGGTAAAAGTTCAGCGATGAAAATACTGGAAGATGATGGTTTTTTCTGTGTGGATAATCTTCCGGTATCGCTTCTGGCTACTTTTATAGAACTGACAGAGGGCTCCAGTGAACCGCTGGAGAGAGTGGCACTGGGACTGGACATCCGGGCAGGTCACAATTCTCTGGCGGAAGCCGCACCGGTGATCGAGTCCTTGAAAAAAGAGGGCTATACGCTGGAGATCCTTTTTATGGAAGCGGAGACGAAAGTCCTTGTGAAACGGTACAAAGAGACCCGAAGGATGCATCCGCTGGCAAAAGGCGGACGGATGGCGGCGGCCATTGAAGAAGAGAGAGAATGTCTGAAAGACTTGAAAAAACAGGCTGATTATATCATTGATACCACCACCCTTTTGATCCGGGAACTGAAGCAGGAACTGGACCGGATCTTTGTGCAGAATGAGGATTTCTGCAACTTTTATCTGACCTTTGTATCCTTTGGGTTTAAGTACGGGATCCCGGCAGATGCAGACCTTGTATTTGATGTCCGTTTTCTGCCGAATCCATTTTATGTGGATTCGCTGAAGCCGCTGACAGGAAATGACAAGGCGGTGTACGACTATGTCATGAGTACAGACAAGGCAAAGACATTTCTGGAGAAATTAAAAGATATGCTGTCTTTTCTGATACCGAATTACATGATAGAAGGAAAGACCCAGTTAGTGATCGCCATTGGATGTACCGGGGGCAAACACCGCTCGGTAAGCCTGACCAATGCGATTTACCGGGAATTTGAAAACACGGAATACGGATGTAAGAAAGAACATAGAGATATAGGAAGAACCGTTATGTGCGAAGCACATAATTAAAAATCGGTTCTGACGACCTGCCGCCGAGCCTGGGCGAGGGGGCAATACATATTAGATGAGAAGGATCGGTTGAGAAATATATGTCGTTCGCCAGAAAAGTAAAAGAAGAAATTAAAGAGCAGATAGATAAAAAAAGACACTGTCAGATCGCAGAACTGGCAGCGTATTTTTCGTTTATAGGATCCGTAGTGATGACAGAAGAAGGTGGGTATGAGATCCATTTTCATACGGAGAACTTGACAGTTTTACAAAAAAGTTATATTTTATTTAGGAAGGCATTTCGCACGACCCCGGATATTTCGGTACGGGGGGAGCATCAATATTCTTTGTATATACTGGATGAGGACATAGCAGCACAGTTTATGGAAGCTGTGTGGCTGCAGAGTGGTTCGGTACTTGTAGCAGATCCGGTAGTGGAGAGGATATGCTGCCGGCGTGCATTTTTGAGAGGAACATTTTTGACAGGGGGATCTGTAACAGATCCAAACAGTGGGTATCACCTGGAGATGATGGCAGGAAGCAGGGAAAAAGCAGAAAGTCTGTGCCGGCTGATCCAGTCATTTCAGGTAGAAGCAAAAATTGTAGAACGGAAAGCAAATTACATTGTGTATATGAAAGAGGGGGCAGCCATTGTTGATTTTCTCAATATCATCGGGGCACATAAAGCATTGATGGAGTTTGAGAATGTCAGAATCTTGAAAGAGATGCGCAATTCTATTAACCGGAAGGTGAATTGTGAGGCGGCCAATATAAAAAAGACCGTGTCCGCAGCATCAAGACAGGTAGAGGACATACAATATATTCGGGACACAATCGGTTTTGAAAGTCTTTCGGAGAATCTGGCTGAGATGGCGAAGGTCAGACTGGCACATCCGGATGTACCATTGAAGGAATTGGGGGGCTTATTGGAAACACCGCTGGGAAAGTCCGGTGTCAACCATCGGTTACGGAAATTAAGTGAAATAGCACAAAACCAGCGTGACAAAGACGCACAATTGGAGGAAAAAAATGATTAGAAAAAGTATTGATGTCAGCGTAGGAACTGAAAGTGGGAGACCGATTGCTATGTTAGTACAGGTAGCAAGCAAATATCAGAGTAAGATCAATATTTGCCAGGGAACCAAAACAGTCAATGCAAAAAGCATCATGGGAATGATGACTTTGGGACTGACATCGGGACAGCAGTTGGAGATCGCCATTGACGGGGAAGATGAAGATATGGCTATGGCCAGCATCGAGGACTATCTTACAGGTAAATAAAGAAAAGATTCTTTCAGGGGCGCGCTTCGGTGTCGCCCCTTTTTTTGAAGGCAAAGACCGGGAAAGGCCCGGCGCGGTAAGTTGATAAGGAAGGAAAAAGGAATGGAGTTTACACATTTACATGTCCATACAGAGTACAGTTTGTTAGATGGATCCAGTAAGATCAAAGAATTGGTACACCGTGCCAAAGAACTTGGCATGGACAGTCTGGCCATTACCGACCATGGTGTCATGTATGGAGCCATTGAATTTTATAAGGCAGCCCTGGCAGAGGGGATCAACCCTATTCTTGGATGCGAGGTGTATGTGGCACCGGGATCCAGGTTTGATCGTGAGGCGGCAAAGGGAGCAGAGGATGACAGCCGCTACCACCACCTGGTACTGCTGGCAGAAAATAATGAGGGATATCAGAACCTGGTAAAGATCGTTTCCAAAGGCTTTACCGAAGGTTTTTATTATAAACCGAGAGTGGATTATGAGGTGCTCCGCACCTACAGTAAAGGGGTGATTGCCCTGAGTGCCTGTCTGGCCGGAGTGGTTCCGTATTTTCTCCGCCGGGGACTGTATGAAGAGGCAAAAAAAGAAGCACTGATTTTACAGGATATTTTTGGAAAAGGAAATTTTTTCCTGGAGTTACAGGATCACGGGATCCCGGAACAGCAGACGGTGAATACCGGGCTTTTGCGTATGAGTAAGGAACTATCCATCGATCTGGTGGCTACGAATGATGTGCACTATATTTATGATACGGACGCTGAGGCTCACGATATCCTGCTGTGCATCCAGACAGGAAAAAAGGTGGCAGATGAAGACCGGATGCGCTACGAGGGAGGACAGTATTACCTTAAATCGGCAGAAGAGATGGCGGAACTGTTTCCATACGCCAGAGAGGCCATTGAAAATACCCACAAGATTGCTGAGCGGTGTCATGTAGAGATTGAATTCAACCACTATAAACTGCCTCATTTTGAGGTGCCCGAGGGCTTTACTTCGGAAGGATATCTGAGGCATCTGTGCCAGGAGGGGCTGGTGCGCCGGTACGGAGAAGAGGCAGAAAAATACCAGAAACGACTGGATTACGAGCTGGATACCATTGTTACTATGGGATTTGTGGACTATTTTCTCATTGTATGGGATTTTATAAAATATGCCAAAGACCATGGAATCCCGGTGGGTCCGGGAAGAGGTTCGGCGGCGGGAAGTCTGGTGGCCTATTCCCTGAACATAACGGATTTAATCGATCCCATCCGTTATAATCTGATCTTTGAGCGTTTTCTGAGCCCGGGGCGTGTCACTATGCCTGATATTGATGTGGATTTTTGCTACGAGAGACGGCCGGAAGTCATTGACTATGTAACGAAAAAATACGGCGCAGATCATGTGGTGCAGATCGTTACATTCGGTACTATGTCGGCCCGGATGGTTATAAGGGATGTGGGAAGAGTGCTGGATTATCCGTATGCCTATGTGGATTCGGTAGCCAAGGCAATTCCGATGGAACTGGGGATCACCATTGCCAAAGCGCTGACTATGAATCCGGAACTGAAGCGTCTGTACGAATCCGACGATCAGGCAAAAAAACTGATCGATATGTCGATGCGTCTGGAAGGTCTGCCGAGGCATACCTCCATTCATGCGGCGGGAATCGTGATCGCACCTCAGCCGGTGGATGATTTTGTGCCACTGTCGAGGGCGGCAGACGGCAATATCACCACCCAGTACACCATGGTGACACTGGAAGAACTGGGGCTTTTGAAAATGGATTTCCTGGGGCTCCGCACCCTGACGGTGATCCAGAATGCCATCGGCGGACGGTTTGATGTCCACGATATAGATTATGATGATCCGGAAGTGTTTGACATGATCGGCAAGGGACAGACAGAAGGTGTGTTCCAGCTGGAAAGTGCTGGTATGAGAAACTTCATGAAAGAGTTAAAACCGAGAAACCTGGAGGAGATCATAGCCGGGATTTCTCTGTACCGCCCGGGTCCTATGGATTTTATCCCTCATTACATCGAGGGAAAAAATAACCAGGACAGCATCCAGTATGACTGTCCGGAACTGGAGCCGATCCTGGCGCCTACTTACGGCTGTATCGTGTATCAGGAGCAGGTAATGCAGATCGTCCGGGAACTGGCGGGATACAACAATGCCCAGAGTGATGATATCCGCCGTACCATGTCCAAGAAAAAAATGGAAAAAATGGCCAAAGAGAAAAATGATTTTATCTATGGCAACGAAGAGCGTGGCATTGACGGATGTATCAAGCGTGGTATATCCGAAGAGGTAGCGAAGAAAATTTACGACGATATGACGGACTTTGCCAAATACGCCTTTAATAAATCCCATGCGGCGGCTTATGCGGTAGTGTCCTACCAGACGGCTTATCTGAAATGCCACTATCCGGTAGAGTTTATGGCGGCACTGATGACATCCTTTATGGAGCACACAGGCAAGATCACGGAATATATTATGACATGCCGGCAGATGGGGATCGAGATCCTGTCACCGGACATTAACGAGGGAGACTATCGTTTTACGCCATACGAAGGCAATATCCGCTATGGTCTGGCAGCCATCAAAGGGGTAGGCCGGCCGGTGATCGATGAGATCGTGGAGGAGAGAAAGGCGGGGGGAACCTTTGCCAATCTGAAAGATTTCTGCACAAGGTTAAGCGGCCGTTCTGTCAACAAACGGACGGTGGAAAGTTTTATAAAGGCGGGGGCACTGGATTGTCTGCCGGGTACCAGAAAGCAGAAAATGCTTGTGTACGCTGATGTGATTGACGATGTCAGTCGTCAGAAGAAAACAACCATGACCGGTCAGATGTCATTATTTGATTTTGCAGAGCCAGAAGAACAGAAAGAACTGGATATCGTAATGCCGGAAGTGGGCGAATATGACAAAGAAGAAATCCTTGCATTTGAGAAAGAAGTGTTAGGTGTCTACATCAGTGGTCATCCTCTGGAGCAGTATGTGGGACTTCTGGAGCGAAATATTACCAACCGCACTACGGATTTTGTTACGGCGGAAGGAGAATTGGCACCGAAAGTAAGAGACCAGGCACCGGCGGTCATCGGAGGAATGATCACTGCCAAAACAGTAAAGACCACCCGGACCAACAGTCTTATGGCGTTTATCACGCTGGAAGATCTGTATGGAACGGTGGAGGTGATCGTTTTCCCAAGAGATTACGAAAAGAACCGCTCCGTCATCGAAGAGGACAGAAAAGTGCTGATCAAGGGAAGGGTTACGGTGGAGGAAGACAAACCGGCCAAGCTGATCTGCTCGGAGATCGTGCCTTTTGATGAGCTGGACAAAGATCTCTGGATCCAGTTTGAAACCAGGGCCGACTACGAGAGAGAGGAACAGTTCGTCCTGGATACAGTCCGCCGCTATGACGGCAGGGATATGGTCCATATTTACCTGCACAAAGAGAGAGCCCACAAACTTCTGCCAAGAAGTTATGCCACGAAAGCGGAGGGAGAACTTCTTGAGATCCTCCGTGACAGACTGGGGGCAGACAATGTAAAAGTGGTGGAAAAGAGTATTGAAAAATAGGTGTATGGAGTGTAAAATAAAAGGTAGATCAAGTGGTAAAAAAGAACATATTTTGGAGGTTTTACAATGGCGAAAGAGATTAAGACAATCGGAGTAATGACAAGTGGTGGGGATGCGCCGGGAATGAATGCGGCGATCCGTGCTGTTGTGCGTGCGGCACTGTCCAGCGGACTGGAAGTAAAAGGAATCCGCCGTGGTTATGCCGGACTTTTGGAAGAGGATATTATTGATATGCACACCATGAGTGTTACCGATATTGTCCAGAGAGGCGGTACGATTCTTTTCACATCCCGCTGTGAGGAAATGCGTACACCGGAGGGACAGAAAAAGGCAGCAGATATCTGCCGCAAGCATGGAATCGACGGTGTCGTTGTCATCGGAGGAGACGGTTCTTTCCGTGGAGCCCAGAAGTTGTCTGAAAATGGTATTAATACAGTAGGAATCCCGGGAACCATCGATCTGGATATTGCCTGTACAGAATATACCATCGGATTTGATACAGCCTGCAATACAGCCATGGAGGCGATTGACAAAGTCCGTGATACATCCGCTTCTCATGAGCGGTGCAGTATCATTGAGGTGATGGGACGGACCGCCGGACATATTGCCCTGTGGTGTGGTATTTCCAATGGATCAGAGTATGTTATGATCCCAGAGCGTTATGACAATGACGAGGAAGAGATCATTGAGAAGATCATGTCCAAACGCCGCAAAGGTAAGAAACACCATATTATTGTAAATGCAGAGGGAATCGGACACTCTCATGAACTGGCAAAGATGATCGAGGAGCGTACCGGCATTGAGACCCGTGCTACCGTTATCGGACACATTCAGCGTGGCGGTAACCCAAGCTGCCGTGACCGTGTGTACGCATCTGCTATGGGAGCCCTGGCAGTAGATATTCTCATCGAAGGTAAGACCAACCGTGTGGTAGCTTACAAGAATGGTAAATTCTGTGATTATGACATTGATGAAGCGTTGAACATGACAAAAGACATTGATGAGCATCTTTACAGCATGACAAGAAGATTGTCCAGATAAAAAAGAAATTAGAAAAGAAAAAGGTTCAGTAGATCAAATCCGCTGAACCTTTTTTCAATGAAAAGAGTGGTATATGATACGAAACGAATAAGGGTAACACAATTAATCTAAATCCATTTCGTCTTCATCCGCTTCTTCTACTGCTTCTTCTTCCTCTTCGTCAGCAGAATCTTCATCGGAATTTAATGTCACATAGTCACGGTCATCCTCTTCATCATACAGATCATTGTCAAAATCATCTTCATCATAATCATCCAGATAATCTTTCATAACAACTTTTTTTAAGAAGTAAACAACACCTGCTACGGCAGCTGCGGCGGTAGCCAGGCCAAGAATTACTTTCAGTAATTTTTTCATGAACCAAACCATCCTTTCTTTAATAACTAGTCTATCCTTATTTTACGAGATTTATGAGTAAATGTAAAGGGAATTTGTAAAAAGTGCCGGAGATTTTTCGGAGAGAAAATGATTTTTTGGTAAAAATGTGATTGTAAATAAAATATAAAAGATGTATAATCGAAAAGGAAACGACAAAAAGAGATTCGAGGGAGGATTTGTGATGGCTACAACTAACACGAAGACGACTGTAAAAACTGCAGAAGCAGAGGCAAAGAAAACAGCGACCAAGACAACTCCGGTAAAGACAGAAAGCAAACCAGCCACAAAGGCTGTTGAGACAAAGACAAAGGCTGCAAAGCCGGCAGCAAAGAAAACAACTGCTGCAAAGACTACCAGAAAACCAGCTGCTAAAAAAGGAACAGAAGTGAAAGCGGATGTTTTTGTACAGTTTGGCGGCAGAGAGTTCTCTGAAGAGGCAATTATGAGTAAAGTCGTAGCTGCCTGGGAGGCAGAAGGCAAAAAAGCATCTGCCATCAAAAAAGCAAAGCTTTATATCAAGCCGGAAGATGGCAAGGCATACTATGTAATCAACGAAGGCCTTAAGAATGGTTCCACCGGAGCAGTAAACCTGTAAAAGGGACTGAAACGGGGAAGGAAAATCCGTAGTGATCGACCTGCAAGGGAGCAGGGAGGGAGAGCTGCGGATTTTTTGTTATGGTTTCTTGATAGAAATATTTGGGGGAAATTTACATCTCGTGGGCGCTTTCGCTCATTCCGTGCGCAGCGGTAAAGGCACTGAAAGTACCAGTGCCGTTTACCGGCGTACGGAAAACCCACTCGATGTGAAAATTTCTCCCAAATAAAAACAATCCAAGAGACCATAACAAGAAATGGTGGGCGGACAGGGAGTTTGCAAACGCCCACGGAACGCAGACTTTTCTGCCACATTACGGAAACTGAAAAGTGTCAACACTTATGAAATGTAAATTTTTCTCGGTAAATTGTTGAGACCTTGCATTGAAATTGATTTTCATGTAAAATGTAACTCGGATCAGATTTCACACAGGAGGTTTTTAGAATGTTCAAAATTAATGACAATTATTTAAAGTTACCAGGCAGCTATCTTTTTTCAACAATCGGAAAGAAAGTGGCCGCATATAAGGAAGCAAACCCGGACAAAGAAGTGATCAGTCTGGGTATCGGTGATGTGACTCAGCCATTGGCACCGGCGGTAATCGATGCATTGCACAGTGCTGTAGATGAAATGAGCAAGGCTGAGACATTCCATGGTTATGCGCCGGATCTTGGATATGAGTTTTTGCGCAGAGCCATTATTGACAATGATTACAAGAGCCGCGGCGTAGACATCGCATTGGATGAAGTGTTTGTCAGCGATGGAGCAAAAAGCGATTCCGGTAATATTGTAGATATTTTTGCACAGGATAACATTATCGCTGTTACAGACCCTGTTTACCCGGTTTATGTAGACAGCAATGCTATGTCCGGCAAAACAGGTGAGTACCTGAAAGACAAGGAGTGCTGGTCTAAGGTGATCTACATGCCTTGTACCGCAGAGAACAATTTTGTACCGGAGATTCCGGAGCAGACACCGGACATTATCTATATCTGCTGTCCAAACAACCCAACCGGAACGACTCTGACCAAAGAGGAACTTCAGAAATGGGTTGATTATGCCAACGAGAAAAAAGCAGTAATCATCTATGATGCTGCCTATGAAGCATATATTTCCGAGAGCGATGTACCTCACAGCATTTATGAGTGTGACGGAGCAAAAACATGTGCCATCGAGATGCGTAGTTTCTCCAAAAACGCAGGATTTACCGGAACTCGTCTTGGATTTACCATCGTACCGAAAGATCTGAAGAGCGGCGAGACTTCTCTCAACAGTCTGTGGGCACGCCGTCATGGAACAAAATTCAACGGTGCACCATACATTATCCAGCGCGCCGGCGAGGCTGTTTACAGTGAGGCAGGAAAAGCACAGACCAAAGAGCAGATCGCATATTACATGAACAACGCCAAAACCATCCGCGAAGGTCTGACCGACATGGGTTACACTGTTTTTGGTGGAGTCAACGCTCCTTACATCTGGTTACAGACACCGGACAAAATGAAATCCTGGGATTTCTTTGATATGCTTTTGGAAAAAGCAAATGTAGTAGGAACACCTGGTTCAGGATTTGGACCAAGCGGTGAAGGATATTTCCGTCTGACAGCTTTTGGTTCTGCAGAGAACACAAAGAAAGCATTGGAAAGAATCCGTGCCATCTAAATAGAAAGGCAGAGGTGATGATTTGAAAAAATTAGCAGCCCTGATGTCCGTTTTTGCTCTGTGCCTGGGAATGATCGGTACCGGCACGGTGGCAGTAAAAGCGGATTCTGTGGAGGTCAAACCATATATTGCATTTGGAGCAGACCTGACAAGCAGCCAGAAAAATAAAGTCATGGAACTGTTAGGCGTCACGAAGGAAGAACTGGCAGACTATGAGACGATCACCGTGACCAACCAGGACGAACATAAGAACCTGGATTCTTATCTGGATAAAAGTGTGATCGGTACGAAAGCGTTATCTTCCGTAAAAATCGAAGAAGCCGATGCCGGAAGCGGTGTGACAGTGACCACCCATAATATTTCTTTTGTAACAGAGGAAATGTACACCAACGCATTAGTGACCGCAGGAATCAATGATGCCACGGTAACTGTGGCGGCACCGTTTAAGATTTCCGGAACAGCGGCGCTGGTAGGAGCCATGAAGGCGTACGAGACTATGACAGGAGAAGCCATTGACAGCGACAGCGCAGATGCGGCCAACAACGAACTGGTTGAGACAAGCAACCTGGCCAAAGAAGTTGGAGCAGACAAAGCGGCAGAGTTTGTGGCATCTTTGAAAGAAAAAGTAGTGTCTGGAGACCTTAGTTCGGAGGAAGACATACTGAAAGCTGTAGATGAAGCGGCTCAGGAGGTTGGGATTACCCTGACGGATTCCCAGAAGCAGAGTATGACGGCACTGATGAAAAAGATCAGCGGCCTGAATTTGAATACCGACAGCCTCAAAAATCAGGCAAAAGACATTTACAACAAACTAAAAGATTTTGATGATGCCAATGGCATTATGGATAAGATCAAGGCTTTCTTTGGAAAAATCATAGATTTCTTCAAAAACTTGTTCTAAAGGCGGGAAACTGCAAGTCTGTTTACGGATTTGTAGTTTCCTTTTTTTGCCCCTTGTGATATAATTTGTCATAATAGATTGGATTATATGAGGAGGAACCTATCATGAAGGCTAAAAGATGGACAAGCATCTGGCTGTGTGCGGTATTGGTAATGGCATTGACCGGATGTGGAGCGGATGCAAATCCGGAGAATGAAGGGGGAGCCAGTCAGACAGCTGCCGCCAAGGTAATAAAACTTCGGGTGTGGGCGGATAAGGAAGAATACGATCTTACCAGCAAGCTGGCAGATCAGTTCCAGAAAGAGAATAGCGGAGAGGCCAAGTTAAATATTTCCGTAGAACCAAAAGAGCAGGATTCTCTGCGGACCAATGTGGTGAAAGATGTGATGGCAGCAGCCGATGTGTTTACCATCCGGGACAGTGATCTGATGGTATTAGCGGCAGGCGGTGCCCTGACACAGATCGAGGAATCTGCCAAAGTGCAGGCGGCAGACGACAATGATGCCGTGAAGGCCTTTACAAAAAAAGGAAAATTATACGCATACCCTTCCGGCCAGGAAAGCAGTTATGTATTATTTTATAATAAAAAGCAGATTAGTGACGGACAGGTTAAGACCATAGAGGGGGCTCTGAAGGCGGCGGCCGCTAAGGGCAAAAAACTTGCTATGGACTGGTCACAGGGACAGAGTACATACTGTTTCTTTGGAAAAAGCGGCCTGAACCTGTCATTAAATGATGATGGTGCCACCAATGCATGTAACTGGAACAGCACGGATCATGAGGTGAAAGGTGTGACGGTGGCAGCGGCTATGGGAAGCATTGCCGGCAATAAAGGATTTGTTAATATGAAAGAGGCTGATATGGCGTCAGCCGCCAAATCCGGTAAGATTGCGGCAGGAATTGCGTCAATAGAAACAGCGGAAGCGGTTAAGAAAGAGTGGGGTGATGATTTTGCGGCGGCAAAACTTCCAAGTTTCTCTTGCGGCGGCAAAAAGATGGTCATGTCATCCTTCCTTGGCTACCGGGCAGTGGCAGCCAATTATTACAGTGAAAATAAAGAATGGGCCCTGAAACTGGCAGAGTACCTGGCAGGGGAAGAGGCACAGAAAACCCGGTATCAGGAACTTAGCCAGCTGCCGGTCAATACAAATGTCATGAACAGTGAAGAGGGCAAGAAGGATCCGGTCATCGAGGCGGTGAGCCAGCAGAAGAGCGTGGCCAGTCTGAAACGGGTCGGAACCGGATATGAGGAGGCATGTGCTTCCTTTGGAGCTAAGATGGCAGGGGGAGCAAAAGATTACCAGAATTTATTGGATGACCTTGTAAAGGGAATTACTACAAGTGCCAAGTAAGAGAGGAGCCAGAGAAATGAAAGAGAAGAAAATAAAAGTTCCTAAACTGCCAAAGAAAAAGAAAGAAAAAGCACCCAAAGTGCCTAAGGTAAAAAAGGAAAAGAAAGTAAAGGCACCGAAGGCACCTAAGGTAAAAAAGGATAAATCGGTTAAAAAGGTAAAAGGACCAAAGAAGCAGAGAGTGAAAAAGGGCAGATTTTCTCTTCCTTTTACATTCAAGAATCCATTTAAGAAATTTTTCAAAAAAGCAGATAATGGCAGCAAAACAGAAAAGAGCAAAGGGAAAATACGCAACAGAAACAGCAAAAAGCCGAAACGCCGTATTTCTGTGAAACTGGCCCTGCTTTTCCCGGTGACTTTGCTGGGAGCGGTAGCCATCATTTCTACAATCATGGGACTGATCAGTGTACGCAATGTAAATAAAGAGGCCACTGTGATCTCGGAACGGTACATGGTAAGTCTGGAAAAGTTAAATGGAATTGAGTCTTCTGTGAAGGAAATTCAGCGTCTTGCGCTGACACATATTATTTCCCAGGATTATAATTCCATGATCGAGGTATTGGACAGCATCCGGGAGGAAGAGGCAAACCTTGATAAAGAGTTTGAAGAATTTGAGCCATATCTGACGGATGCCAATAAAGTGGGATACGGCAAACTGAAGCGTAACACGCTGGATATGGAAGACAGTATTGCCAAGATGATTGCCATCAGTGCCGGCGGATCGAAAAGTTCTGCCTTTACACTGGCAAACGGAGATGTTTTGAGCAGTTCAAAAAATATCCTGCAGAATACTCTGATTGTTACAAGAACTGTATCAGAGCAGTGTTCCCAGGCTCGTACCAGTCTGGAAAGTACATACAGACAGGCGTTGATCACCAGTATCGTGTCGGCGGTGATTAGTATTATGTCTGTGATCCTGGCACTTTGGATCGTTATGCGCCGTGTGGTAGCACCGATCAACCGGAGCAAAAAAGAATTAGACCGTATGATCGGCCAGATCGATCAGCGGCAGGGTGACCTGACCCAGAGGATTACCATTACCAATAATGATGAAATCGGAGATCTGGGCAAGGGAATCAATGTGTTCCTTGGCAAACTGCAGACCATTTTCCGTATTTTGAAGGACGACACACTTCGTATGGATCAGGTGGTTACGCAGGTTCTTGGCAGTGTTAAGGATTCTACCAACAGTGTATCCGGTATGTCCGCCTTGACGGAAGAACTGAATGCCACCATGGAAGAAATGTCCGGCAATGCCAATGTGATTCAGGAGAGCACCCAGGGCGTATCAGAAGATGTAGGAGATATTGCCCGTCGTGCCGATGAAATGAATGATTATTCCATGGAAATGAAAAATCATGCCATTGCCATGGAGCAGGCAGCAAGACAGAGTATGAATACCATTGACCAGAAAGTACAGGATATGCTGGTTGTTTTGCAGGATGCCATTGAAGAAAGCAAGAGTGTGGCGCAGATCAACCATCTTACCGGTGATATTCTGGAGATCGCCAGCCAGACCAACCTCTTGGCGCTGAACGCTTCGATTGAGGCAGCCAGAGCCGGAGCGGCAGGCAAGGGATTTTCTGTAGTGGCACAGGAGATCAGCCGGCTTGCTGATCAGAGCAGCCAGACAGCCGGAGATATCAAGAAAGTCAACACGGTTGTAACAACGGCGGTACAGAACCTGGCAGATCAGGCCAATGGACTTCTGGCTTATATGCAGGAACAGATCATGCCGGAATTTGAGAAGTTTGTAGAGTCTGGTGTAAGTTACCATGAAAAGGCAGATCATGTAGAAAATACTATGCATGAGTTTAAGAGTAAGACCGAGGATCTGGAAGCCAGCATGACATCCATCTCCGAATCGGTAGAAATGATTGCCAAAGCCATCGAAGACAGCGTGACAGGAATTTCTTCCACAGCCACAGAGACGCAGGCACTGGTATCCGATATGCACAGCATCAATGAGCAGATGGACAATAACCAGAATATTGCCAGTGAACTGAAACAGGAAGCAGAGGTTTTCACAGAAGTGTAAAACAGTTGCAGAATGAGACAAAAAGTGATAGAGTGTTAATGTAAAAAACACAGGATTATATAAGGAGGGCGACATGCAGGAATTAAAACCGATCAAAGAGGGAAAAGTACGAGAGATTTATGACAATGGGGACAGCCTGATCATGGTTGCGACCGATCGTATTAGCTGCTTTGATGTAATTTTACACAATGAGATCACCAAGAAAGGAACGGTTCTGACACAGATGTCCAAGTTCTGGTTCGATATGACCGAGGATATTTTGCCAAACCACATGATTTCCGTAGATGTGAAAGATATGCCGGAATTTTTCCAGCAGCCAAAGTTTGATGGAAACAGTATGATGTGCAAAAAACTGGAGATGCTTCCGATCGAGTGTATCGTTCGTGGATATATTACAGGAAGCGGCTGGGAAAGTTATAAAAAAGATGGTACCGTATGTGGAATCAAGCTGCCGGAAGGACTGAAAGAATCCGACAAACTGCCTGAACCGATCTATACCCCATCTACCAAGGCAGAGATTGGTGACCATGACGAGAACATTTCCTATGAGCAGAGTGTTGCCCACCTTGAAAAATATTTCCCTGGCAAGGGACAGGAGTACGCTGAGAAACTTCGTGATTACACCATTGCACTGTACAAAAAATGTGCAGATTATGCATTGGAAAAAGGTATTATCATTGCAGACACCAAGTTTGAGTTTGGTCTGGATGAGAATGGAAACATCGTTATCGGTGATGAAATGCTGACACCTGACAGTTCTCGTTTCTGGCCGGCAGATGGCTACGAAGCAGGACATGGCCAGCCATCCTTTGATAAACAGTTTGCAAGAGACTGGCTGAAAGCAAATCCGGGAAATGACTGGACATTGCCACAGGATATCGCAGATAAGACCATTGCCAAGTATCTGCAGGGATACGAACTGCTGACAGGCAGCAGTCTGGCATAAAGAATAAAAAATATCAATCAAGGGTCTCTTACCATATATCCGGTATGTTGCCGGCTGTGTGGAGGAGATCCTTTTTTCTTGACATTTCCCCTTCTATCCCTCATAATCAGACACAAGTTTATGCAGTCAGGCGCATAAAAGGGGGACAAACTACAGGGTGAGTAAAAAACATCTACGGACGGAAACAGGCACAGTTCGCCGCACTTATAAAGACTCCGTCTTTCGCAAACTCT
>JAXDTV010000086.1:0-19726 GCA_034089785.1 Eubacterium sp. | reverse complement strand
CAGCCATTTACGATTCAGTATGTGATGTGAAATAAAAAGCACAAGCATCACCATACCAATCCATTCATGTGCAGTCCGCTGAAAAGACTATATGGCATAAGAAGAAGTAAACATACTGTCATTCCTATATCTGTAAATATTTTTACCATAAATCGTTTATTTTTCATATGGCATCCTCCATTTTTTTACTTCATATAAAGTATAACAAAATGAGACTCCATTAGAAGTCTCGTTTTGTTATCCAGTATTAACCTTTCGGTTTTTTCTCATATACATTCAACTTTTATTTTACCTTGTTGATTGCCTTGATCAGCCGTTTAACTTTAGCAGATGGTGTCTTTGAATGTAAGATTCCAAACGGCATGGTATAATCCCACTCCACAGGAATAATTCGAATCAGTGGATGAACACTTTCCCAACTCTTGAATGCCAGCAATACCTCATTATTGTTTTCGTATCGGTTAAATGCCTCTACATTGTACAGATCAAAATCTACAATATTAATTTCCGGATGATTTTTCATCATATCATCCCTTAACTTATCACCATAATAACTCCAGCCTCTTTGCATAAGCATAAGATTTTCTCCGGCCAGATCATCTAGTGTAATTTTTTCTTTTTTTGCCAGCCTGTGATGAATCGACACTGCCACACAAAATGGTTCTCTTGAAATCTCAGTACCATCACAACCTCTGAGTTCAAGCATTGTTTCATCAAAGATTCCTGCTATCACATCAATATTCTTTCCCATGTTAGCCAGTATCTCTCTGGCATTCTCCGGTGTATTTTCAAAAGTAATCAGTTTAAATTTCATATCCGGGTATATTTCCTGTATTTTAGGCCAAAGTTCCACAAAGATTTCCGGTGGAGTCATCGGAGATATTCCGACACGAACAATTTCCTCATTCGGATTCATTGCTTCCTGTGCCCGTATCAACGATTCTTTTGAATATTGAATCAGATATTTTGCATCCTGATAGAGAGACTTACCTGCTGCCGTAATAATAAGCCCCCTGTGTGTTCTTTCAAACAATTGCAAATTTAAGCTGTTTTCCAGTGAATTTATCTGTTTAATAACCGCAGGGGCACTTATATATAATTCTTCTGCTGCCTTACTGAAACTCCCTGCTTCTACGACACAGATAAATGTATCAAGTTGTGGATTATACATTATGTAACTCACTCCTTCGCTTTTATATACACATTAGCAATAATGATCAGTAACTTATCAACCCTTTAATACCTTCTTTTATACCGCAGAAATATATTTCTTCATGATCTCTTTTAATTTCCCCAGATCCAGGGGTTTTGCTATGTGCTCGTTCATTCCGGTATTTTTCGCCATCTGCACATCTTCTGCAAAGGCATTGGCGGTCATGGCTACGATAGGAGTCCGGCCCCGTCTGCCGGCCATGGCACGGATCACCGCTGTCGTTTCATACCCATTCATAACCGGCATCTGAATATCCATAAAGATAAGATCGTACCAATCTTCCGGCTTGGACTCGATCATTTCTACTGCCTTTTTACCGTCCTCGGCTATGTCTATCGCAGCATTTGTCATTCCTATGATCTCTGCTGCGATCTCCTGGTTTAACTCATTATCTTCCACCAGTAAAATCCTGGCATGAGAATAGTCCTTCTTTTCCAATTCTTTCAGATCATTCTTCTCCGGGCGCAAAGCCTTTGACTGTTCTTGAATCTTCAAGAAAAAAGTTACCGTTATCCGGGTTCCTTCTCCCGGTGTACTTTCCACCTGGATATCTCCATTCATTTTGTTTAAGATACTTTTTGTAATTGTCATTCCCAATCCTGTTCCCTGCGCTTTTGTGATCCGCTTATCATCTGCGCGGACAAAAGGCTGAAACATGATCTTTTGAAACTCCTTTTCCATACCGATCCCATTATCCTGGATCAAAAACTGGTAGCAGCCAATTCCCGGCTGTCCGCTTTCTTTTTCTTCGATGGAACATTTTATCGTGCCGCCGTCCGGCGTATACTTAATGGCATTGCTCATTAAGTTCGTAAATATCTGTTGGAGCCGCATAGGATCTCCCCATACTGTATCATGGGTGATCGTCTTCCTGTCCCCATGAAATGTATGCCTGTGTGCCTCCAGATCCGGCTTCGTCATCGTTACAAGATTATCCACCAGTTCGGACAAACTAAACTCTTCCTCTGCCAGAGACATCTCTCCGTTTTCAATCCGGGACATATCTAACACATCATTGATCAGCCCCAGCAAGTGCCTGCTGGATACAGTAATTTTGTTCAGACATTCCTCCACCTTTTCCGGCTTGGAAAGATTCGCCCCGGCGATGGCCGTAAGCCCTACAATGGCATTCATCGGAGTCCTTATATCGTGGGACATATTGGTCAAAAACTTTGTCTTGGCCCGATTAGCCTTTTCTGCCTCATCATATGCCTCTTCCAGAACCCTCCTGCTAAGTATTTCCTGCTCTCTCTCCTTCGTAATATCACGCAAAAACACGATGGCATACCGGGACTGTTCTTTTTCCCCGGGAAGGATCACATTCTGCACCCATCTTTTTTCTCCTTCCAATGTAATGCAGCATTCCAGGTTCAGTTCCCCCTCTGTTTGTTTCAGTCTGTCAGCCACCCGGCTGCGGCTGTAAAATTTCTCAACCTTCTGTTTATATTCTTCACACACATAAGTATCTGCATACATATGGATCAGATCATCCCAGGACATCCCCGGTGTCACACCGGATAATAACGGAGCATCCTCCTTCATGGATTCAAAGGAATTTTCTAAAAGATCCACATAATATTCACACAGGTTCGTCTTCGTAAAAGCATCATGAAATGCCTCTGCCTTTTTCTTCCCCATGAGAGTCTTTTTTTCCTCGTCAATATTTACAAATAGCCCCGTAATACGCCTGGCCGTTCCGTCCATACGGCGCACTACCCCTGCATTGGCATGAAACCACTGATATGTTCCATCCTGCATTTTCAGGCGGTAATCTATGTCATACTTTATCTTTCCCGTTGTATCCGCTATGGCATCCGTAAGCAGTTTCAATGTCCTCTCCCTGTCCATAGGATGAAGCAGATCTGACCAAGATGACAATTCATTGGGGAAATCCAAAATGTCATGATACCCCAAAATTCTTCTAAAAGCATGGCTCCAGTGAACTTCTTTGATCTCCCCCTGCTTATTACAGTCAAAATACCACAGCCCGGATTTCATGGCACCATTGATCAAAGTAACATTCTCATGCTCCCAGTCCACCCGGACAGACATCACCCAGAGCGGAGTTCCTTTCATATCTTCCGCGTCTTCTTTATATATTCTTACGGTAACCGGCGTTCCATCCTGCGTCAGCATCTCGCCCTCGCCTCTTCCAAGGATCGATGGAAAACGGTCCTGCTCCAGAAAACTGGTATTTTCACCATAAAATAAGTTCCGCAGAGATCCTTTTGTAAGATCTCTAAATTGTTCTTCATTATATCCCAGATTATGGAGCAGATTGGTACTTGCATAATAAATCGTTAATTTTTCATCATAATATCCTACCAACACGCCCACCGCAATATTTTTAGCAATGGCCCGTTCCACCGAACGCTGTGCCTCTCCTCCCAGTTCTTCAAATTCACTGAGATCACTGATTTTTTTACCTATTAACATTCTTGTGATTCCTTTTTCTCAAAGTGTATTGCTGTACTGCCAGCAAGTACATTCATTATACACCGCCCCAAAGCGGATGCCAAGCACAAACCACATATCCTCTTGACATTTTCTTTTTCATGGTAGTAATATAGTTAGATATCAAACTCAAAGGAGGTCCTTCTGTCATGCAGGACAACAAAGATTTTTTAGGCACAGAGCCTGTTGGAAAATTACTGCTGAAACTATCTATTCCCACTGTCATCGCACAGTTGATCAATATGTTATACAATATTGTAGACCGGATTTACATCGGCCACATCCCCGGCAACGGAAGTCTGGCTCTGACCGGAGTCGGTGTCTGTATGCCCCTGATCATGATCGTCTCTGCTTTTGCTGCCCTGGTCAGTTCCGGTGGTGCCCCAAGAGCATCCATTTATATGGGAAAAAAGAAACCGGAATCCGCCGAGGAGATCCTGGGTGGCTGTTTTGTGCTTCAAATCCTTGTTTCCCTTATTTTGACTGTGGTTTTGCTTGTTTTTGGAAAAGATCTGCTTCTGGCTTTTGGTGCCAGTGAAAACACTCTATCCTATGCACTGGACTATATGCGTATCTACGCCTTTGGCACCTTGTTTGTACAGGTTACGCTGGGAATGAACGCTTTTATCACAGCCCAGGGATTTACTACTGTATCCATGATCTCCGTACTGATCGGTGCCATCTGTAACATCACCCTGGATCCGGTCTTTATCTTTGGCCTGGATATGGGTGTGAAAGGTGCCGCCCTGGCAACGATCCTGTCCCAGGCTGTCTCCTGTGTCTGGGTAGTTGTATTTTTATGTGGCAAAAAAACATTGATACATATACGAAAAAAATATCTGAAACTGAACCCCTCTGTGGTCCTTCCCTGTGTGGCACTGGGTCTGGCGGCCTTCATCATGCAGGCCAGCGAGAGTATCGTAACCGTATGTTTTAACTCATCCCTTCTGCGCTACGGCGGTGATATTGCGGTAGGCGCCATGACGATCTTAACCAGTGTCATGCAGTTTGCCATGCTTCCGCTTCAGGGCATTGCCCAGGGTTCCCAGCCTATTTCCAGTTACAACTACGGTGCCAAAAATGCAGGCCGGGTAAAGAAAACATTCCGTCTCCTGCTGATCACCTGCCTGTCCTATTCCATGCTTCTATGGGCCGCCGTCCAGCTGGTTCCTAAAGCATTTGTAAGTATTTTTACTTCGGATGCTGCCCTGGTAAATTTCACGGCTCCCGTGTTAAGGATCTATCTGGGAGGATTATTCTTATTCGGCATCCAGATTGCCTGTCAGATGACCTTTACCTCTCTGGGAAAAGCGGTAAATTCCATTGTGGTTGCTGTGGTTCGTAAATTCGTGCTGTTACTGCCACTGATCTACCTTCTGCCCCACCTTATATCTAATCCGGTAACCGGTGTTTACATGGCAGAACCGATTGCCGATATTCTGGCTGTCACCTTTACCTCGATTCTGTTCTTTTTCCAGTTTAAAAAAGCTCTTGCTGAAATCCAGCCGTCCTAATAAAAAAGGGAGAGAAACATCTCTCCTTCTTTTTACATCTTCTGCTGGCGGAGCCACAGTTTCATAGCAGCCCGCTGAGGCAGGATCTTCACTGTCAGGTGGCACATCTTTACATACAGACTGTACACCGATATATCTTTACCCTTTTTGACATCTTTCATTGCCTTTTTTGCCACCACCTGGGGCGTTACCATATGCAAAAATCTACGAGTGGCTTTTTTCGCTCCTGTCTTTCCTCTTTCGATCAGTTCTGTGTCCATCCACCCCGGACAAACTGCCGTAGCCTGGATTCCCGTTTCCTTTAATTCCACATTTAAAGCTCTCGTATAGTTGCGGACAAAGGCTTTGGTTGAACTGTATATATTCTGGTACGGTAATGGCTGAAAAGCCGCCTGGGATGCTATATTGACCACATGACTTCCTTTTCCCATAAATGGGAGGCACACAAGTCCCATTGCCACAACGCCGCTTATATTCAGATCCACCATGTGAAGAGATTCCTCCACTGACAGATCACCATACGAACAAAACTTTGCCACCCCTGCGTTATTGATCAGATACATAATGTGAACTTTTTCTTTGACAAGTCTTTCTCCCAACTGTTTGATTTCTTCCCGTCGGCTCAGATCCATGGGACATACCACGATCTTTTTTCCCAGTTTTTCTTTTATTTTTTTCATCTTATCAGCACTTCGTGCTATCATCCATATTTCATCCAGATCTTCTTTCAGTAACAATTTTACAAATTCCAGTCCCAGACCACGGCTGGCTCCTGTGACGATCGCAATTTTTTTCTTTGCCATATTTTCTCTCCTTATGACATGATATGTTCCTATCCAGAATACCATGAACCATTAAAAATCACAAGATATTTACTTGTCACCCCGTGTTTCTTTTAGTTTACCCAATAAAAAAAATCCCATCAGCCATGGAAAAAATTTCCATCGCCAATGGGATTTAAAGGGGGGCCTTATTATAATAATTTCAGAACATCTTCTGCAATCTGGGATGCCGTTAAATGATTCTTTTTCAAGACATCCTGTACATCATACCGGTCTAAGAATTCCTTCTTCAATCCAAAATTCAATACTTTCATATCACTGTCTCCGTAATAGCGGGCAATTTTTTCTCCAAAACCGCCATCCAGGATTCCATCTTCCAGAGTGATCACTACCTGATGTTCTTTTTTCAGATCTTCCAAAAGTGCCTCATCCAGTCCGGTGATATAGTATGGATTGATCACCGTTGGTTCCACGCCGGTCTTTTCCCGGATCACCTTAGCTGCCTCTTCGCCCAGGCCATAAAAAGCACCCAGACCGATCACAGCTACTTTGCTTCCCTTCTTTGTCACTTCATACCGGTTTAACTTTGAAAAATCTTTTGTTACTTTTTTGCCGTCGGATTTAAACTCTCCTCCCGGCACACGGATCGCTACCGGATGCTCATCCTGCTCTATACTCCAGTCCAGCATAGCCAGATAGTCTTCCTTTGTTACCGGTGCCAGATACACAAGATTCGGGATATTTGCCATCATTGGGATATCATATAATCCAAGGTGGGTTACATCATTCATTCCATACACACTGCCCCAGAATGTTATGATCGTTACCGGGCTGTTGTTAATACATACATCCTGTGATAACTGGTCAAAGGTTCTCTGGACAAATGTACTGTATACACCGTATACAGGCTTGGCTCCTGCCTTGGCAGCTCCTGACGCAAGTGCCATGGCTGTCTCTTCTGCAATTCCTACATCGATAAACTGGCTGCCGGCCTCTTTACGCCGATCTGCCGTAAATCCCATAACCGTTGGCGTAGCGGAAGTAATTCCCAGCACCTTTGAATCCTTTTTCATCTTGTCCATAAGATACTGTGCCGTAATTTCTTCATAACTTTCGCCTTCATTTCCTGTGCCCAAAGGCTCTCCGGTCTCAATATGGAACGGACCGCTGTAATGCCATTGTTCCTTATTCTTTTCTGCCGGTGCATAGCCCTTTCCTTTCAATGTGCGGATATGCACTACCACAGGTGTTTTGCTGTCTTTTACCTGGGAAAAAGCTTCGATCAGTGCCGATACATCATTTCCCTGGTCCACATATACATAAGAAAGTCCCATGGCCTTAAACAGGTTGCACTCTGCCTGTCCTTTTGTCTCTCGCAAAAGTTTCAGATTCTCATACATTCCACCATGGTTCTCGGCAATGGACATATCATTGTCATTGACAACTATAATAAGATTTCCCTGCAGTTCTGCTGCGTAGTCCAAACCTTCCAATGCCTCTCCACCGCTAAGAGAACCGTCTCCGATGACGGCAATCACATTGCCTGACTGTCCCTGAAGGTCTCTTCCTTTTGCAAGACCGCAGGCGAGACTGATGGAAGTAGATGTATGGCCAATGATAAAATGGTCATGATCACTCTCATCCGGATTGCTGTAACCTGAAACCTCATCGTATTTATCCTCATACAGATAAGCATTCTTCCGACCCGTCAGCATCTTGTGAGGGTATGTCTGATGTGATACATCAAATACAATCTTATCCTTTGGTGACTCAAACACATAGTGGAGAGCAATGGTCGCTTCCACCATACCAAAGTTAGGACCAAAATGTCCACCGTGGATGCTGGCTCTCTTAAGGAGCGCTCCACGCATTTCTTCTGCCAGTGTTTCCATTTCTTCCACCGAAAGTTTCTTCACATCTTCCGGTCCATTTATATTTTCCAGATACATATACATAATCCTCCTTTTTCCACAGTATAACACCTAAAGTCAACTTCAGGTCAAGGGGGGTCTCATATTTTTTTCACCAAAAAAGACCGCCATAAGACGGTCTTTTTCTCGCTTCTTCATTTTCTTTTTTCAAATACCTCTCGGAAGTTCTTTACATTTTCCCGTACATCCCCCTTAAAGATCTTAGTACCAGCCACAAACACATTGGCTCCGGCATCTATGATCTGGTCAATGTTCTCCAGATTCACACCACCATCCACTTCAATGTCCAGATCCAGTTTCTTTTCATTGGCAATAGTCCGCAGCATCCGCACCTTCTCAAAGGTCTCTGTAATGATACTCTGGCCGCCATATCCCGGATAGACAGTCATAACAAGTACCATGGACACTTTATGAAGAACCGGCATGATAGCATCAATACCTGTATCCGGACTGATGGCCACCCCTGCTCTTTTGCCATGATTAATGATCTCATCAATGGTGTCTGACAAATCCTCACACGCCTCTGCGTGTACCGTGATCCCATCTGCTCCATCCGCTGCAAAACGCTCAATATAGCGGATTGGGTTGGTAATCATTAAATGTACATCAAAAAATAAATCTGATGCTTTGCGAAGTCCCTCTACCACCGGCAGTCCAAAAGAAATATTCGGCACGAACACCCCATCCATCACATCAATATGGACATAGTCTGCCCCTGCATCTTTTATAATCTCCAATTGTTCCCCCAGGCGGTTCATATCAGCCGCCAGGATAGAGGGTGACAGCTTATATGTCATTTCTTTTCCTCCAGTTTTTTCTTCTCTCCTGATCCGCTATTTCTTCATACATCTGCCGATAATTGTCATAGCGGCTCTGACAAAGTTCACCCTTTTCTAACTGCTCCTTTACCACACATCCAGGCTCATGGATATGTGAACAAGGCTGAAACCGGCACATACCTTCATATGGTGCAAATTCCGTAAAATACTGACACAGCTCTTCTTTCGGAATCGCCGGCAGTCTGAGAGAACTAAAACCAGGCGTATCAAAAAGGTAAGTTCCCTCTCCCAGACAAAATAACTCTGAATGTCTGGTGGTATGTTTTCCCCTTCCGATCTTTTCACTGATGGCACCTGTCTGGGACTCCGCCTCCGGGCACAAATGATTTAACAAACTTGACTTGCCAACTCCGGACGGTCCGGCCAGAACCGTTGTCCGACCCTCCAGTTCAAGACGCACTTCTTCTAAACCTGTTTCTTTCAGATTGCTTATGGTCAATACTTTATTTGCACACTTTTCATACACAGAGGAAAGTTCTCTCATTTCATCCTGCGATACGATATCTTCTTTGCTCAGACAGATAACCGTCTCTACATTCTGCCACTCCATCATCACCAGAAACCGGTCCAGCAAATTCAAGTTAGGCACCGGATCTGCCGCAGCAAATACTACCATCGCCTGATCCACATTGGCTACTGCCGGCCGGATCAGCTGATTTTTTCTCTCCAGAATTTCCTCTATATTGCCAAGGCACTTTGCTTCATCCAAAACCCGGACTACCACATTATCTCCTACCAGAGGCTTAACGCCATCCTTTCGGAATCCACCTTTCGCTTTACACTCATACAGGCGTTCATCTTCACACAAAACATAATAAAAGCCCGCTATTCCCTTGATAATTTTACCCGTCATCACTCGTCCGCTACTTTTCTGAAATCTACTGAATAAGAACTCAGTCGTTTGCCATCTTTATATACAATGATCTCTCCGGAAGAAGCACTGCTTCCCTTTACATCAGAGATTGTATATGGGAAGTCAGAATATGACAAGGATACTTCCCGGATCGTAGTTGTTTTTCCATCCTGACTCAATACAAACTTAAATACAGAAGATGAATCTGACTCATAATCAAATGGATTATCAATGGTTACTTTATTACTATAGTAAGAGTAAGTCTTACTTGCTCCCAAACTTAATGTGATGTCTACTTTGCTTCCGGTCTTTACTTCCGTTCCTTCTGCTTTAGACTGTACACATACACGGTTCTTCGATACATTGTCTGAATAAGCGGTAGACACACTTCCAAGAACCAGTTTTTTCGCTGTCAATGCTTCTTTTGCCTGTGCCTTTGTCATTCCCATAAGATCCGGCACCGTAGTTGTGGTCTGCTTTGGTCCTTTACTGATGTAAAGGGTAATCGTCGCTCCTTTGCTTGCCTGGGCTCCGCCTTTTGGATTGGAGTAAGCTACCAGACCGGCTTTCACTGTATCGCTGTAAACTTTGCTTCCTTCTACTGCGTTAAATCCTTCGGCTGCCAGTGTACTCTTCGCCTTTGTCACGGTCATGCTGGCAACACTAGGAACCTGTACCGTACTGGTTCCGGAACTAACGATCAGCGTAATCTCTGCATCCTTCTCTACTTCTGTACCAGCTTCAGGATCCGTGCTGATAACCTTACCGGCACTGATGGTATCTGACTGCTGTTCGGATACTTTTACATTGCTGAGTCCCTTCTGGCTGAGGGCTGTCTTTGCCTCCTCTGTTGTCATACCGGCAACATTCTCAACCGTTACTTTCTGCGCACTGTCAGACGCTTCCGGTGTAGCTGTCGCTGACGCTGCTGAAGATGTTACCTCCGGTGTCGGTGTGGCCTCTGTTGAACTTGAAGCACCGCCCCAGAATCCAAAGACTTTACCAATAACATAAATAATCACAATACCTATGATAATGGCCACTACAATACTTCCGCCGATCAATGCTTTCTCCAGTTTTGGATCTACTTCACCGGAATCTTCCTCTCCGGCTTTCTTATCCTCCGGCTCAGCCGCTGCCGTGCCGTTGTCACTGGCCGGTGTCTGTGTCGCCGCTTTCAAACGGTTCACATCTGTCGGCTTGATAAATATGGTATCTGTATTTTCGTATAAAGGTTTCACAACCCCGTATTCACCTTCCGGATCCTGCAGAAACATCTTCAGATCTGCGATCAGATCCGCTGAAGTAGGATAACGGAAATCCGCCTTTTTCTGCATACATTTTGCCACAATGTCACTGATCCCCTTCGGAATCGTAGCATCCATAGCCGTCAATGGTACTGCTTCCTCCTGGATATGAGCCAAAGCCACCGCTACGGCACTCTCCCCGGTAAATGGCAGTGTTCCGCTTAACATCTCATACATGGTTACACCCAGAGAATACACATCACTCTTCTCGTCGCTGAAACCACCTCTGGCCTGCTCCGGTGAGATGTAGTGGACCGATCCCATGGCACTGGCCGTGATCGTATTGGAACTGGCTGCTTTGGCAATACCAAAGTCTGTTACTTTTGCCGTTCCGTCTCTCGATATCAAAATATTCTGTGGTTTAATATCCCTATGGATAATATGGCTGTTATGGGCAGCTTCCAGACCGGATGCAATCTGAATACCGATTCCTACCGCTTCCCTTACAGATAATTTGCCCTTTTTCTCTATATAACTCTTCAGTGTGATGCCTTCTACAAACTCCATCACAATAAAATGCATGCCCTGTTCTTCCCCTACATCATAAACAGCCACTACATTGGGATGAGAGAGACAGGCAACCGCCTGGGCCTCCTGTCGAAATTTAGTTACAAATTTAGTATCTTCACTGTATTCATTCTTTAATATTTTTACCGCTACATAACGGTTCAGACGGTGGTCCATAGCACGGTACACATCTGCCATGCCGCCGGTTCCGACTTTTTCAACCACTTCATAGCGGTTGCCTATCATTGTGCCTATATTTATGATCATATTTACCTCCATTTATTATAAACGAACAAGAATTACGGATATGTTGTCTTTTCCACCGGCCTCATTAGCACGTTCCACAAGGGTCCGTCCTGCCTGTTCCAAATCATCCTTGTTTTCCCTTAATATCTCTTCCATTTCACTATCTTCTAACATATTCGTCAATCCATCCGAACATAACAAAAGCACGTCCCCCTGCCTGACTTGGATTTCAAAGCAATCCGGGCGGACTGTCTCATCCGTACCCAGGGCCCGCGTGATGATATTTTTATTCGGATGTGTTCTCATCTCGTCTTTTCGGATCTCACCAGACTGAACCATCTCTTCCACAAGAGAGTGGTCTACCGTGATCTGTCTGAGATCTTCACTCATTTTATACAGTCTCGAATCCCCAATATTTACTACATATGCCACATCATCTAACACCGTAGCAGCTACCATGGTAGTTCCCATACCTGCAAACTCCGGCGTCTCACTGGCACATTGGCGAATCGAATCATTGGCTGTTTTCACAGCTTCCTCAAAAACACCTACCGGTGTCTTTTTATCTGTAATGCGTATCTGTTCCTGTACTTTTGCAACACACAGTCTCGATGCCATATCACCGGCATTATGACCGCCCATTCCATCCGCAACTATAAACAGATTGGGAAAGCATCCAACTGCATTTTCTTCACATAATACAAAATCCTGATTGTTATTCCGGACTCGACCCGTATCTGTCATCGAAAATGATTTCACAGCTTTACCTCCTCTGAACTATTTGCTACTATCGTCTGCATTATAGCACATATAGAAAAAAAGAGCAAGATTGCTCTTCTTTTCCGTAGTTATTTTGTCTCTTCGTTCATATAATTCTGTCTCAACTGTCCACAGGCTGCATCTATGTCGCTGCCCATTTCCCGGCGGATGGTAACATTCATCCCCTGTTTTTCCAGCATTTTCTTAAACCGCTCTATATCTGCCTGTCTGGATCGGCTGCAGGAACGCTCTTTTACTTCATTCAGCGGGATCAGATTGATATGGCAGTTCAGCCCTCTCAAACGGCCTGCCAGTTCCACGGCCTGTTCCGGACTGTCATTGACACCACGGATCATACTGTATTCAAATGTGATCCGCCGCTTTGTTTCCTTAAAATACTCTCTGCAGGCAAGCAGCAGTTCATCCATGGAATACCTCTTTGCTACCGGCATGGTCTGCTGTCGTATCTGGTCATTCGGTGCATGAAGACTGATAGCCAGTGTAATCTGCAGTTTTTCTTTCATCAGTCTCCGGATCCCATCCACCAGACCGCAGGTAGATACAGTTATATTTCTCTGACTGATCAGTATACCATCCGGATCAGAAACCAGTTTCACAAACCGGATCAGATTATCATAATTATCCAGGGGTTCACCCATTCCCATGACGATCACATTAGACACCCGTTCCCCGGTTTCTTTTTGTATCTCATAAATCTGGGACAGCATCTCCCCTGCCGAAAGATTTCTGGCCAGTCCGCTCAGTGTCGAGGCACAGAAAGTACATCCCATCCTGCATCCTACCTGAGACGAGATGCACACACTGTTGCCATGGTGATACTTCATCCACACACTTTCTATGTAATTGCCGTCTGACAGTTTAAAAAGATATTTTGCCGTATCCTTTTTTTTAGACATTTGCTTTTTTTCAATTTTCAGAGGATTCACTACAAACTCTCCGGCCAGTTTTTCTAGAAATTTCACTGACAGATTGCTCATCTCATCCCATGAAGAAACCTGGCGTCCATGAACCCATTGAAACAACTGCTTTCCTCTGAATGGCTTTTCTCCCATTCGTTCTGCCAGCTGCTGCATCTCTTCCAGATCCAGACTTCGTATATCTTCCATGGCTTATCCTCTCTTTCTTAGTCTTGCCACAAAAAAACCGTCACTTTCCATGATCCCCGGCAGCATCTGTAGCATTCCCTGTCCAGTCATCTTATTTTGCAGTTCTTCCGGCAGATAGGGATCCAGACTTTCCGTTTCCAGATCAAAATGTTCCACAAGCCATGCCACATTTTCCTGATTTTCACCTGGATTAATGGTACAGGTGCTGTATATAAAAACACCACCCGGTTTCAGCATGGGCAGGGATCTTTCACAGATCTTTCTTTGCAGCGGCACCAATTCCTCCGCCAGTTCCAGTCCGTGATATTTGATCTCAGGCTTTTTGCCGATAATGCCAAGTCCGGAGCAGGGAACATCCGCCAGGATTACATCTGCTTTTTCATAAAATTCCTTATCCTCCCTGGTAGCATCCCATACTTTGGTCAGCACCGGGTCATAGCCCATGCGTTTCATATTTTCTCTGATCTTCGCCACTTTTCCTTCTTTTACATCTCTGGCACTTAAAATGCCTTTTTTCTCCATCTGGATCCAGGCATGCATCGCTTTCCCTCCCGGTGCACTGCAAAGGTCTATGACGCAGTTTCCCGGCCTTATGCCAGAACAGGCAACCGGCAGCATGGAACTTTCGTCCTGGACAAAAAAAATGCCTTCCTTGTATCCCGGCAGCAAAGAAAGGTCTCTGATTCCTTTTACCCTTACGGCATCTTTCATGTAACGGCCCGGCAGTACGGTAAGACCAAGATCTTCCAACTGCCTTATCCACTGCTCTTTCTCCGCCTTCTGAGGATCCAGATGCAGGGTGATCTCTCCCTTATTTTCCAAAAACCAGCTGCCTATCTTTCCAGCCGTTTTCTTTCCGTAGTTCTGGCTGAAATGATCCCACAAAGGTTTGGGAAGTGAAAGGCTGCGCCATTTTGGTCCCGGATTCAGTTTTTCCCGCTGACGCAGATACCCCCGCAATACACCATTCACAAAGGATACCTGGTTTTCCTTTCCTGCCCATCTTATAAGTTCTGCGGCCTCATGGCAGCTGACTGCCTCCGGCACCTGCTCCATGTACAAGATCTCATACAAAGCCATCCGCAGTACTGTACGGACTTCTCCATCCATTTTTCTTACGGGAATACGGCTTACCTGATCCAGATATCCATCCAGTTCAACCGCTCTCTCAATCGTTCCGTATCCCAGCCGTTTCAAAAAACTTTTGTCTCTGGCTGCAAGGTTCTTTTCTCCCAGAATGATCTGATGAAACAGTTCGTTACTGTGACCGTTTTTTTCCATCGTGTCATACACAAGTCGATACGCCTGTTTTCTCATCTGTCGCTTTTCCTTCCAAACAAAATGATCAGTCTGAGCAGACTTAATATGGCTGCCGCTGCTGATGCTACATAAGTTAATGCTGCTGCTTTTAACACCTTTTTCGCTCCCTTTGTCTCCGAGGACACCAGAATCCCCGTATCCTGTAAAATACCAAGAGCCCTTCTGGAAGCATTAAACTCCACCGGCAGTGTTACGATCTGAAACAATACCGCTGCACTGAACAAAATAATACCTGCGGTGATCAACGGCTGGAAACTAAACAGGATCCCTCCCAGAATAAAAAACCAGGAAGCACCTGAGCCAAAATTCGCAACCGGAACCAGTGCTGACCGGATAGAAAGGGGTGCATAGTGATTGGCGTGCTGTAACACATGACCACATTCATGTGCCGCTACTGCAATGGCCGCCACCGAATTTTTTCCATACACACTTTCCGAAAGGGCCACTTGTTTTTTCCCCGGATCGTAATGGTCTGTCAAACTGCCGGATACAGGAACGATCCGCACATCCCGTATGCCTGCATAATCCAAAATCCTCTGAGCCGTCTGTGCTCCTGTCAGGCCCGACATACTTCTCACTCTGGCAAACCAGGAAAACGTACTTTTGACTCTGGCTGATGCAAGCATGGACAACACAACGCCGATCAGTATCAATATATAAGTGGGATCCCACATCATATAAAAACCGTTATAACCGCCTAAATGCATAAGCATTCTCCCTCCTCAAGATGAACGCCTCTCAGAAAACTTCCGGCATCCATTCTTTTTTTACCTTCTAACTGCACTTCCAACGCTTCCAGACAGCCATCTCCCGTCTGGACCATAAATGTATTTTTTCCTACCTTTACGATCGTTCCCGGCTTTTTATCCGTGTTCTCCGGACAGACACGGGCTTTCCAGAATTTCATTGTCTTGCCCTGTCTCCCTGAAAATGCACTTGGCCAGGAATTCAATCCACGGATCATTCTCTCAATCTCCACAGCACTTTTTCCCCAGTCGATCCGTCCCATTTCCTTTGACAGCATACCGGCATAAGTGCTCTTATCATCCTGCTGTTTTTCAGGATGCAGCTGACCTTTTTTTGCAGCATCCAGCGTTCTTAAAAGCAGATCACTTCCAAGAGCTGCCAGCTTATCATGAAGAGACTCTCCCGTCTCATCCTCTGCAATATCCACTTCTGTCTTCAGGAGCATATCTCCTGTGTCCAGTCCTTCATTCATCTGCATGGTGGTAATACCGGTTTTTTTATCGCCGGAAAGGATTGCCCACTGCATCGGCGCCGCTCCTCTCCATCTTGGGAGCAGGGAGGCATGCACATTGATACATCCATAGCGTGGGTACTCAAGCACCTCTTTTGGCAGGATCTGTCCAAATGCGATGACTACAATCACATCACAGGGGATCGTCTTTAACTCATCTATAAACTCCTGTGACTTTACCCGCTGTGGCGTATAGACAGGAATCCCCGCCTCCACAGCCACCTCTTTTACCGGTGTAAAGACAAGCTTGCCGCTGCGGCCTCTTGCTTTGTCCGGCTGGGTCACCACGGCGGTCACCTCATGTTCTTCGGATTCCATCAGTCCTTTTAACACCGGAACCGAAAAATCCGGTGTGCCCATAAAAACAACTTTCATGCTATTACTGTTCCTCCTCGTTTGCCGTTACATCCTGCAAAGCTCCCTCTACTTTATCTACATACAAAACACCATCCAGATGATCCATCTCATGCAGCAGGGCTCTCGCCAGCAGGCCTTCTCCTTTTACTGTAGTTTTCTTCATATCCATATCGTATGTTTCAACTTTTACTTTCATCGGTCTGGTTACCTGTCCGGCTTTCTCAGGTACACTCAGGCAGCCTTCCATATCGGTCTGCTCACCTTTTGCATCTTTTACAACCGGATTGATCAGAACGATGGGCTGGTCTCTCGTCTCCGACACATCAATGACAGCAATTCTTTTCAAAATTCCTACCTGTGGTGCCGCCAGACCCACACCGTCTGCATCATACATTGTATCCAGCATGTCCTGGATCAATTCCTTATTTTTTTCTGTAATTTCTTTTACTTCTTTACATTTTTTGCGTAAAATATCGTCTCCGATCACGCGGATATTTCTAATTGCCATTCTTTTCTCCTTTTCTATCAATAACTGCTCATGGGGTTACGGTCAAACTGCACTGTGCAGTGAAGGGCCCATGGCTGTGTACGGATCTGTTGTTCCAGATATTCTTTTACCTGTTCTAATGGTTCATCCTCTGTGGATTTTAAATAAAGCGTATACCGGTAACGGTCCTTCGCTTTGCTGAGTCCTGCCTCTGACGGTCCCACACAAAGGATTTCTTTTTTCTGTGCCAGTTCTTTCAGACGCTGGATGCATGTTTCTGCCTGCCTTTTATCCGGAGCTGTCACTAACACCAGAAACATAGAGGTATAGGGCGGATATCCCGCCATTCTCCGAAATGCCATTTCATTGTTATAAAAAATCTCCGGATCCTGCTTTTTCACTGCTTCAATACAGTACTGATCCGGGTTATAAGTCTGAATGATCATCTCTCCCGGCTTTTCCCCTCGTCCTGCCCGGCCGCTGGCCTGCATCAGAAGGTCAAAGGTCCTCTCCTGGCACCGGTAGTCTCCTCCATACATACCAAGATCAGCCGCCAGGGCTGCTACCAGGGTCACATTGGGAAAATCATGTCCCTTTACGATCATCTGGGTGCCAATCAGTATGTCCGCTTCTCCCCGGCGGAAAGGCGCCAGCACCTGTTCATGCCCGTTTTTACCGGTAGTCGTATCTCCGTCCATGCGGAGGATCCTGGCCTCTGGCACAATCTTTTGAAGCATTTCCTCAACTTTTTGTGTCCCCAGGCCAAACGCCGCAATATACGGTGAACCACAGGACGGGCAACGCTCAGGCATATAGGTGGCGTGGCCACAATAATGGCACACCAGCTTGTCTACATCTCCCTGATGACTTTTGTGCGCCGTCATAGATATGTCACAATGGCTACATTTTATCACATATCCGCAGCTTCGACAAGAAACAAAGCCTGCGTAACCTCTTCGGTTCAAAAACAGCATCGTCTGTTCTCCCCGGCTCAGCCGCTGTCTTATCTTCTCCTGAAGGATCCTGCTGAACACTGACCGGTTCCCCTGCTGCAATTCTTCTCTCAGATCTACTACATGAACTGCCGGTTTTCTCGCATTTTTCGCTCTGTTTTTTAGTTCCAGTAGTGTATAGGTTCCATTTTTTGCTGCCTCATAAGATTCCACAGATGGTGTTGCAGATCCAAGCACAACCGACGCCCCTGCCATCTGCGCCCGGCGGATGGCAGTCTCTCTGGCATGATAACAGGGCGGCGCCTCGCTTTTATAACTGTTTTCATGTTCCTCATCCATTACGATCAGTCCCAGATTGTCAAACGGAACAAATAAGGATGACCTGGGACCGATGACGATGTCTGCCTCTCCCTGTTTGATCCGGCAGTACTGATCGTACTTTTCCCCTTCTGACATACGGGAATGAAGAACCGTCACACGGGTACCTAATGCAGCCACAAATCGTCTCACCGTCTGTTCTGTCAAGGCAATTTCCGGAACCAGGACAATGGCCTGCTTTCCCTCTGCGATCACCGTCCGGATCATCTCTATGTACACTTCTGTTTTTCCGCTTCCTGTAACACCATACAAGAGATAAGTCTGCCTTATCCCCTTCTGGTATTCCCGCCGGAACCTCTCACAGA
Source organism: Eubacterium sp. (assembly GCA_034089785.1). GTDB lineage: Bacteria > Bacillota > Clostridia > Lachnospirales > Lachnospiraceae > Eubacterium_F. The sequence continues at coordinate 1,136 of JAXDTV010000086.1, read as the reverse complement.
CAGCCCGCTGCTCTTCATTCAGAACTTTTACCGCCTGCCCTTGCTCCCCTCTCTGCACAGACAGTGGATTCCGATAGATCCGTTTATCAGAAACTTCCACAAACCCTCTGTCCTTATAACCATCAATCACCGACTTGGGAACTTTATACAGAGTCCTGGCTGTTTTTGTGGTCATGGTCCCTTTTTGTTCCAGCATTCCCTGAAGGAACCGTTCTTTTGCCTTATAATGACGTATCTGACAGTGCTTTAATTCCCGTTTTATCTCTTCTTCATCTACAACAAAATTAAGCCAGTGTTCTTCCACTGACTTAATCTGTCTTTTCACAGGCAAAACTGTCTTTAACGCTTCATTCATCGTGCCGCCATACTGCCGCCGGATCCACTCCGCCAACTGCATCAGCTGTGTTTCAATCCCGATCTCAGAGGTTTTCAATGCCAGGATCTTTTTCATTTTTTCCACAGGCCAGGCCACCTGCTCGGATATTCCCACGACAAAACCGGTTATCTCCCGGTTTCCCCTGCCAAAAGGAATAACAGCCATCATTCCTACTGCAATCGTATCTTCCATTTCATCCGGAACAATATACTGAAAACTCCGATCCAAAGCCTCCACGGAAAGATCTACAATGATATCTGCAAACACATTGTCACTCCTTCAATCTGTGTTTTTACTGTGCTGCAATGACATCTGCCATTTCATAACGGCCAGTCTTTTTACCCTTTAAAAATTTTGCCGCACTGACTGCGCCTTTGGCAAATACTGCCTTGCTGTATGCTGTGTGGGAAAAGGTCACTACTTCATCGGTTCCGGCAAAGATCACATCATGCTCTCCCACGATGGTTCCTCCGCGGACAGCTGACAGGCCAAGTTCTTTCTTATCCCTTTTCTGTCTTCTCTGGGAGCGGTCATAAACATACTCGTACTGATTGCCCATAGCCTCATTAATGGAATCTGCCAAAGCCAGAGCCGTTCCGGACGGAGCATCCAGTTTCTGGTTGTGATGTTTTTCTACGATCTCCACATCAAATCCTTCTGTTGCCAGAACCTTGGCTGCCTCCTGCAGAAGTTTCATCAATGTATTGATACCAAGAGACATATTTGCTGATTTGAGAACCGGAATCTTCTTTGCAGTATC
>JAXDTV010000072.1:0-83022 GCA_034089785.1 Eubacterium sp. | reverse complement strand
CTGGGAAAGGCAATGCGCTATGCCAAATCAGAAGATTTTATTGAGACAAAAGATATGATACTGAATCTTCTCAGACATGTACAGGACATGACAGTCAATGATATGCTGGAAAATATCAAAGAACTGGGAACCAGAAAAGATGAAGTCAGGGATTATATTGATCTGATGGAATTGTGGTACCGGGATGTGTTAATTTTTAAGGCTACTAAAAATATAAATCAACTGATCTTTCAGGATGAGTCAACGAATATCGCAAAAGAAGCAAGCCTGCGTGGTTACGAGCAGATCGAGCATATTATGCAGGCCTTTGAAAAGGCGAAGGTGCGCCTGAAAGCCAATGTGAATTTCGAAGTCACCATGGAATTGATGCTTATGGCATTGAAAGATTGATAAGGAGGATAAACCGAACATGAAAGAAATTATAGGAGTCCGGTTTCGACAGGCGGGCAAGGTATATTACTTCAGCCCGGGTAAACATAAATTAAAGCGCGGTGAGTTTGTCATTGTAGAAACGGCTAAAGGTGTGGAGATCGGTACAGTTGTACTGCCGAACCGCAAGATGGAAGAAGAAAAGATCGTGGCACCGTTAAAGCCCATCATCCGGGTGGCAACCAAAGAGGATGAGGAAAAAGAGGCGGAAAACCGGCGCAAAGAAAAGGAAGCGTACCGTATCTGCTATCAGAAGATCCACAAGCACAAACTGGAGATGAAACTGATCGAGGCAGAGTATACATTTGATAACAATAAACTTTTGTTTTATTTTACAGCGGATGGAAGGATTGACTTCCGTGAACTGGTTAAAGATCTGGCCAGCGTGTTCCGCACCCGTATTGAACTGCGTCAGATCGGTGTCAGAGACGAGACAAAGATCCGGGGAGGAATCGGAATCTGTGGAAGACCGTTGTGCTGCCACAGTTATTTGTCAGAATTTGTGCCGGTATCCATCAAGATGGCTAAAGAGCAGAATCTGTCTCTGAATCCCACTAAGATTTCCGGTGTGTGCGGCCGTCTTATGTGCTGCCTGAAAAATGAGGAAGAGGCTTACGAGGAACTGAACAGCCATCTGCCGAATGTGGGAAGCCGTGTTAAAACCCCAGAGGGGCTGCCAGGGGAAGTACAGAGTGTCAGTGTTTTGAAACAGCGGGTAAAGGTAATCGTTACAATGGATAACGATGAAAAAGAAGTAAGGGATTATGATGTTTCCGAGCTGTCATTCCGCACCCGCGGCCCGAAGGAAAAAATTCAGGCAAAGCATGACAAAGAGTTGAAAAAGCTGGAAGCAATGGAAAAAAAGGAAGGAAAATCCAAGTTAGATGAGTAAAATGCCTTCAGAGAAACCGGTTCTAATGCCCGGTGAACGATTGGATGATTTACAGCGGGACGGATTGAGAATTATACAAAATCCGTCCTGGTTTTGTTTTGGCATGGATGCAGTTTTGCTGTCCTGGTTTGCCAGGGTGGAAAAAGGGCAGAAATGTCTGGATCTGGGATGCGGAAATGGCGTGATCCCGGTTCTTATGTACAGCCGCTGGCCGGGGGAAAGTTTTACCGGTCTGGAGATCCAGCCGGATGTAGCCCAGATGGCCCGCCGCAGTGTGGCATGGAACGGCATTGGTGACAAGGTGGAGATCGTCACGGGAGATGTGTGCAGAGGGACAGAGATTTTCCCTAAGGCATCCTTTGATGTCATCACCAGCAACCCGCCCTATCTGATGGACGCCCATGGGTTGAAAAATCCCGGGGATCACAAGGCCATTGCCAGACATGAGGTGGCATGCAGCCTGAAACAGTGGATCGAGACAGCCACGAAACTTTTGAAACCGGGTGGACATTTTTACATGGTGCACCGCCCGTTCCGGCTGGCAGAGATACTACATGAAATGGTAGAACAGAAACTGCAGCCAAAACGGATGCAGCTTGTCTATCCAAAGAAGGACAAGGAACCCAATATGGTATTGATCGAAGGAGTGCGGGGAGGCAATTCCCAGCTGACGGTAGGACCGCCTTTGATCGTGTACGATGATGAGGGCGAATATACGGAGCAGATCCGGCATATTTACTACGACTAAGAAAGGAGGCGAAAGCCCATGGCAGGCATGCTATATTTGTGTGCGACGCCCATTGGAAACCTGGAAGATATAACACTGCGGGTTCTGCGGATCCTGCAGGAGGCGGATGTGATCGCAGCGGAGGATACCAGGCAGACCAGGAAACTGCTGACCCATTATGAGATCCGGACGCCGCTGACCAGTTACCATGAACACAACAAAATGGAAAAAACACCGATTCTTATTAAGAGGATGCTGGAAGGAGAAAACATAGCACTGGTAACCGATGCCGGGACCCCGGCTATTTCAGATCCCGGTGAAGATCTGGCCAGAGCGTGTTATGAGGCCGGTATCCAGGTTACTTCCCTGCCGGGACCGGCGGCCGTGATCACGGCACTGACCCTTTCGGGTATGAAGGCGAGGCGGTTTACCTTTGAGGGCTTTCTGCCTGTGGACAAAAAAGAGCGGGAAAGTGTGCTGGCAAGGCTGGCAGACACCACCTGTACCACGGTTTTTTATGAGGCACCTCACAGGTTGGTGAAAACACTGGAAGTGCTGGAAGGTGTTGTAGGGAGGCAAAGAAGGATCGCCGTCTGCAAGGAGCTGACGAAAAAACACGAAAAGGCACTGCATTTTACCATGGAGGAAGCACTGGCTTTCTATACGGAAAATCCGCCGAGAGGTGAATTTGTCCTGGTGCTGGATGGGGCAGATGATGAGAAACTGCGGGAAGAAAGGCAGGATCAGTGGAAGGAGATTCCGCTGACAGAGCATATGCAGCAGTATCTTGACCAGGGAATGGACAAAAAAAGTGCAATGAAGCAGGTGGCAAAGGACCGGGGCGTATCAAAAAGAGATGTATATAACGCTCTGTTAAAGAACAAAGAAGAATAAAAGGAGAAGGAAGATGGCAGTAAAAATTGTATTGTTGATCCTGTTTTTCGGGGTTATGCTGGGAATTGGAGTTTACGCGAGAAAACACGCAACGGATGTAAATGGTTTTGTGTTGGGGGGACGGTCGGTAGGCCCGTGGCTGACGGCGTTTGCCTATGGAACCTCTTATTTTTCAGCCGTTGTATTTGTAGGATATGCCGGACAGTTTGGTTATAAATATGGTCTGGCGTCTACCTGGATCGGTATTGGTAATGCGGTGCTTGGATCGTTGGTGGCATGGGTCGTATTGGGACGGCGCACCCGGATCATGAGTAAGCATCTGGGATCGATGACCATGCCGGATTTTTTTGGCAAGCGGTATGACAGCCAGAGCCTGCGGATTGCGGCATCTGTCATTGCGTTTATTTTCCTGATCCCTTACACCGCGTCGGTATACAATGGTCTGTCCTACCTGTTTGGCATGGCATTTGATGTGGATTTCCGGATCTGCGTGGTGGTCATGGCTGTACTTACGGGAGTATATGTGATCATAGGCGGATATATGGCTACTGCATGGAATGACCTGATCCAGGGAATTATCATGTTGTTTGGTATTGTAGCGGTGATCGCGGCGGTGCTCAGCGGCCACGGTGGATTTATGGCGGCTGTCAAGGAACTGGCACAGGTGCCAAGTTCTGTGATGCCGGGAGCATATGCTTCCTTTCTGGGACCGGATCCGGCCAACTTGTTTGGTGTCGTGATCCTTACTTCTCTGGGAACCTGGGGACTGCCTCAGATGATCCAGAAGTTTTATGCCATCAAGGATGAAAAGGCAGTACATACGGGAACAATCATTTCCACTCTGTTTGCCATTGTAGTATCCGGCGGATGCTATTTTCTCGGTGGTTTCAGCCGGATCTCCGGTGTAAAAGAAGCGGTGGATGGAACGGTAAAATACGACACCATCATTCCTACCATGCTGTCCTCCCTGCCGGACATTCTGATCGGAATTGTGATCGTACTGGTTTTGTCTGCATCCATGTCTACTTTGTCCAGTCTTGTGCTGACTTCCAGTTCTACTTTGACACTGGATTTTATTAAGCCTCTTTTTGTGAAAAAGATGAATGAGAAACAGCAGTTAGTGTGGATGCGCATGCTGCTGGCAGGCTTTATTTTGATCTCGGTTGTGATCGCACTGGATCCGCCGGCCTTTATCGCCCAGCTTATGGGTATTTCCTGGGGCGCACTGGCAGGAGCGTTTCTGGCACCGTTTTTATATGGATTGTACTGGAAAGGGGTTACCCGGGCAGCAGTCTGGGCAAGCTTTATCTGTGGTGTAGGGATCACGGTAGCAAATATGTTCTTCCAGTTTATCTCATCTCCGATCAACGCCGGAGCCATCGCCATGGTGGCAGGCCTTGTGGTGGTACCGGTAGTAAGTCTCATCACGCCGAAGTTGAAAAAAGAGACAGTAGAGGATGTGTTCCACTGTCTGGAAGAAAAAGTAATGGTAGAGCAGAAATTGGCACTGCCGGAAGAGGAAGAATAGATTTTATCAAAGAAGGTGAAAAATTTGATCCGCAGACTGGTTATGTTTACCAATGGAATCGAAACGCTGTGGTATTTTAGTGTGAAAATGGGAGCCACATTTGAAAAACTGGGATATGAAGTGTTTTATTTTGACCAGTGTAAAGAGTATGACAGTTTGTCAAAGTTGATGGCCTTTGCCGTGCCCGGGATAACGGCGGCGGTTAGTTTTAACTTTGAAGGATGCAGTGGAGAGTCCTATCTCACCGATGCAAAAGGTATTAACTTTTTTGAGGCAAGAAATATACCCTTTATCAATATTGTGGTGGATCATCCGTTTTATTACCACAAATTTGTTCCGTATCTGCCAAAGGATTACTGTCAGATTTCCATTGACAGAGAGCATGAAAGGTATTTGAAAAAATACTTTCCGGAGATCAAAAGAGGGCCCTTTATGCCGTTGGCAGGTACTTCTCTTTGGAAAAAGGACACACTGCCATCCTGGGATCAGCGTTCCTGTGATTTGGTTTTTACCGGAAATTATACGCCGCCGGGGAATTTTGATAAAGTGATCCAGCGGATTAACGACGAATATACCCGGTTTTACATGGGTATCATACAGGATTTCATTGCTCATCCACGGATGGAAATGACGGAAGGCATCGTGAAACATCTTCGCAACGAAGTGGAAGATATAACAGAGGAAGGCATTAAGGAAAACTTGCCGAACATGATCATGATCGATCTGTATGTGCGCCATTATTTCCGGGGGGAAGTGGTAAAAACGCTGGTGGATGCCGGTTTGAAGGTGGCTTGTCTGGGGGCAGGCTGGGATCTTCTTGACTGCCGCCATCCGGAGAACATTATAAACGGCAAGGTGCAGGACTCTTATGGATGTCTCAGGGCCATCAGCCAGGCCAAAGTTTCTTTGAATGTAATGCCTTGGTTCAAGGAAGGTGCCCACGACCGTGTGTTTAATTCTATGTTAAACGGGGCGGTGTGTTTTACAGACTGGAGTCGCTATTTTGAAGAAAACATGAGAGAAGGCGAGGATCTCTGTATCTACCAACTGGACAAGCTGGAGGAACTGCCGGACCGGATCAAGGCACTGCTGGGTGACCGGGAAAAATGGGAGCATATACAGCAGACTGCTTATGAAACGGCGGCAAAAAGCCATACCTGGGCTCACCGGGCGAAACAGATACACGAAGAAATACTTTGCAAGATAAAATAAAATGCGATATAATGTGCACAGACTGCAGGAGGTGAAGGGATGTACAAGCAGGAAGAGACAACGGCCGAATTAATAGAATCCTTTCAGCCGTTTATGGATACATTTGGAAATCTGATCCAGGGGGGCATCGGTATTTTTGAGATGCAGGGTGATGAAATCCGGACCGTTTACATCAATGAAGGTGCGTATGCACTGATTTTTGGAAGAAAAGCAGCACAATATGAGCCAAAGCGCATCAGTCTGCGGCGTATTGTGTCCCAGAAAGACTACGATCATTTGTTGCAGCTTACAAAGCAAATGGTAAAAAGCAACGGTCTTTTGGATAGTTTTGTAAATTACGATATGCCGGGACAGGCTGCAGGCCGGATCTGGATCCGGGGCAGACTGATCGAAAGCCGGGGAGATGTAAGTATTATGGCAGCTTTGATCCAGGATGTATCCCGTCTGCAGAGACTGGAGACAGAACTGGCGATCCAGAACGAGCGTTACCGGCTGTTGGAAGAGACTTCCAATGAGATCTTGTTTCAAGTAGATTTTGACAAGGATACGATGTGTTATTCATTCAAAGAAATGGATGGGGAGCTGATCCGTAAAAGGATTGCCCACTATTCCAGGGAACTTAAGAACAATCCGTTTATCCATCCGGATTTTATGGATGAGTTTATGAGGCATCTGGAGGATGCAAGAAAGCACAAGACCCGGGGAAGTTTTGAGTACCTGAGCAGTATATCCGGACATGGATATGAATGGCATCATCTTGCCTATAATACGATTACAGATGAAAATGGCACGGTTAAACGAGTTGTGGGAAGGATCCGAAATATACATGATGAAGTGCTTAGCCGCAAAGCTGCAGGAAGCCAGCAGCCGGCACTGCAGAATGTATATCATGGGATTAAAAACCAGATTGAGAACCGGATTGCGGTATCAGAGCTGGATGACAGCCATGAGCTGGCGTTGATCGCTGTGGATCATTTCCGCAGTATTGTGAAGAACAATGGTGTGGCGTGCGGTGATGTAGTCATGAATGGTCTTATTGATCTGATTGATATCCGGCTGGGGTCCCAGTGCATTTTTGACCAGATAGAAGATGGCAAGATAATGCTGTATTTTAACAATGCGCAGCCGGAAGAAGTGGATGATGCCATTCTTCATATTTTAGACGATATGGGAAAGAAAAAATACCAGATTGCAGATCTGACCACTACCTGCAGCGGAGCAGCCGTTGTGCGGCAGGGAGCGGTGGATGTTGTCAGTTTCATGGATGAAACCGAAGAAGCACTGCATCTTGCAAAGATAACCAAAGGCAGACGATATGTTCGTATATAGTGAATGGAGGTTTCAATGGCAAAGAATAAAAAGATAAAGAAGCATAGAAAATTCTGGCTGGTTGTAAAGATCCTTATTTTGGTCATACTTCTGACGGTGCTGGGAGGTGGATTGTTTTTATACCTCAAATACGGGGATGAAGTGATCAGTATGCAGCAGGAGGCCAAGGATCTGGTGGCCCAGTCTACGGAAGATACCTTCCGCAGCTCGGAAACCACCATTGCTTACACGAAAAAGGGCAAGCAGCTGGCGGTGTTAAAAGGAGATAAAGATGCGTATTATCTCACCATCGACAAGATCCCTAAATATGTGCAGGATGCTTTTCTCGTGACAGAGGATAAGAAGTTCTATGAGCACAACGGAATTGATATGAAAGGTATTTTCCGTGCGGCCGTGGCACTGGTGAAAAATAATGGGGAAAAGAAGCAGGGTGCTTCAACCATTACACAGCAGCTGGCAAGAGGTGTTTTTTTGAACACGGACAAGACCTATGAACGAAAGATCAAAGAGATTTTTATTGCCAGGGAACTGGAGAAAAAGTATTCCAAGACAAAGATTTTAGAATTTTATCTGAATTCTGTATATTTTGCCAATGGATATTATGGAATTGAGGCAGCAGCCAAAGGATACTTTAGCAAGAGTTGTCAGGAATTGTCTCTGGCTCAGCTTTGTTTCCTTTGTTCTATTCCGAATAACCCCAATCTCTACAATCCGGAAAAGAATATGGACAACACACTGAAGCGTAAAAACCGTATTCTGGATCAGATGCTGTCAGACGGCGTGATCAACCAGGTAGAGTATGATGAAGCTTATAATGAAGAGATCAAACTCAACATACAGAAGGTAACAAAGAGAAACTACATCCAGACTTTTATAACCAATTCAGCAACCAAGGCGTTGATGAAATACAATGGATTTGAGTTCCAGTATTCCTTTAGTTCTGACAGTGAGAAAAAGGACTATGAGGAAGAATATGAAGATGCCTATGCAACGGCACAGCAGATGCTTTTGAACAAAGGATACAGGATTTATACATCCATTGATCTTACCAAGCAGAAAAAACTGCAGAAGGCAGTGGATGACAACCTGGCATCTTTTAAGGAAAAAACAGATGACGGCGTTTATAAAATGCAGGGTTCGGCCGTTTGTATTGATAACAAGACCGGCCGCGTGGTAGCGATCGTAGGCGGCCGCAGCCAGAAAACAGAGGGATATTCCCTGAACCGTGCTTATCAATCCTTCCGCCAGCCGGGTAGTTCCATCAAACCGCTGGTAGTTTATACACCGACTCTGGAACGGGGCAGTACCGCCAGAACCACCGTGTATGACCATAAGTTCAGCGGAGGACCGTCAAACTCCGATGGCCACTATTATGGCTATGTGTCTCTGCGGTTTGCAGTAGAACATTCCCTGAATACAGTGGCATGGCAGTTGTTTGATAAACTGACACCGGAAGTGGGCCTTAGTTATCTGCAGCAGATGCATTTTTCCAAGATCGTCAAATCGGATTATCATGATTCTGCGGCACTGGGAGGACTTACCTATGGTGCCAGTTCGCTGGAAATGGCCTCTGCTTATGCAACCCTGGCCAACGATGGTAAGTTCAGAGAGCCTACCTGCATTATCAAGATCCAGGATGCAGACGGAAATGTGATCATTGATGACAGCATCAAAGAGAAAAAAATATATGATGAAGATGCGGCCCATGCCATGGTAGATATTCTGAAGGGTGTTTTCACGAGCGGAACGGCCAGAGGCCTGTCTTTGAACAATGGAACAGCCTGTGCAGGAAAGACCGGTACTACCAACGACCACAAAGACGGATGGTTCTGTGGTTTTACGCCATATTATACAACGGCTGTGTGGGTAGGATATGATTCGCCAAAAGAGGTGTCGGATCTGTACGGATCCAGTTATCCGGGACGGACCTGGAAACAGTATATGGATGCGATCCATGAAAAACTGCCGGTAAAACAGTTTGAATTTACATTGTCCAGTACTTACAGCGGTACAGGAAACAGTGGCAGCAGCAGTGGAAACTACTCATCTTCCAAGGACAGCAGTAGTTCATCCGATTCAAATAAAGACTCGTCTTCTGTTGATACGGATCCGGATGACGATAATGATGTAGATACGGATCCAAGTGATACCCAGCCGACGAAAGCACCGGCTGCGGCTACGGATGCACCGACGATTACAGATGCTCCGGTAACGGCAGAACCGGAACAGGATCCGACCGAACCGCCGGATCAGGATAACACCGGCGGAGACGATGGAACGGATACCACGGATCCAAATGCAGAGTGACCCTAAGAACGAAAAAGAAACCAGCTACAGTGGAAACAGACTATTTCCCTGTGGCTGGTTTTTTTGTGGCAGAAAAAAATACCCACCGGCAGGCAAACCGGTGGGTATTATAATGGTTTTATGAAAGAAATTTATTTCTGATGATATTTCTTGAGGATTCTTTCGATACGCTCGGTTGGATTCAGGTACTCTGCGATAGAGCAGTCATGATTCAAAGTATCGATCAGTAAAGCAATGTATTTACTCATATCTACATTGATGTAATATTCTCTCTCAAGAAGCTCCTGTGGCTGATATACAAGGTTTGTAGTCATAACACGGTAGATCAGGCCACTTTCATAAGCTTCATCAAACTTTTTCAGGCCATTGGTGAACAAACCAAAGGTAGAAGCAACAAAGATGCGGTTTGCTTTGCGGCGTTTCAACTCGGTAGCAACATCGATCATACTTTCGCCGGAAGAGATCATGTCATCGATAACGACTACATCTTTACCTGCCACATCGGAACCTAAGAACTCATGAGCGATGATCGGGTTGCGTCCTTCTACAATCTTGGTGTAATCTCTTCTCTTATAGAAAGTACCTACATCCGTTCCGGCTACATTGGCGAAATAAATAGCACGGCCCATAGCACCTTCATCCGGGCTGATGATCATCATATTCTCACTGTTCATGTGTATATCTTCTACATTTGCAAGCAATGCTTTAATAAACTGGTAGGTAGGCTGAACGGTCTCAAAACCTTTCAGAGGGATCGCATTCTGTACACGAGGATCGTGTGCATCAAAAGTGATAATGTTATCTACGCCCATGCTGGTCAGTTCCTGAAGTGCAAGAGCACAGTCTAAAGATTCACGAGAACTGCGTTTGTGCTGTCTGCTTTCATAAAGGAATGGCATGATCACAGTGATTCTTCTTGCTTTACCACTGATAGCAGCGATCATTCGTTTCAAATCCTGGTAGTGGTCATCTGGTGACATATGGTTGATCTGACCGCATACGGTATAGGAGAGATTGTGGTTACAAACATCTACTAACAGGTATACATCTTTACCACGGACTGACTCGTTCAAAATTCCCTTCGCTTCACCGGAACCAAATCTAGGACATACAGCATCAATGATGTAGGATTCCTTTTTGTAATTGGTGAAGTGGATGGACGAACCCGGATCAGACTGTGTACGCCATCCGGCAATATAAGCATCTACTTTCTCGCCGATAGGACGGCTGCTCTCCAAAGGGATGATAGCCAGGTCACCGTAAGGGATAATCTTTGTTAAATCTTTTTGACTCATTGTGTTTTTTCCTCCAGAATAAATTAAGAATTAAGGTTGCGTTGCATAATTGCCTTTTTCAGGCGTATATCATCACCTGTTAATTTTAACAGGGTATAATTACTTGTCAAGCGGGAAAAAATTCGCTCGCTGTAGTCGTCACGCAGATCATCAAAAGATAAGTTCGTAGAAATAATAGTTGAGTGACGATGATTGAGGCGGGTATCAATACAGTGATACAGCTGGGATGAAGTAAATCCATTGTTTAACTCGGTTCCCAGATCATCAATAATAAGCAGATCACTGTCTAAAATATAGGCGACCGTGGCGTTTTTTTCGTCAAAAGGCATATCACGGTCGAATTTGTACGCTTCTAAAATATCAAATAGTTTCAAAGAAGTCAAGTAAACAACTGTATGAGACTGATCTAAAAGTTCTTTGGCGATACAGTTGGCAAGGAAGGTCTTGCCTACGCCGGTATTGCCGTATAACAGCAGATTGTCTGACTGTGTGTCAAAGTTTTTGACAAACTCTTTGGCGGTATTGAGAATATTTTTCATGTTCTCTCTCGGTGTCAGTCCCGTAGATTCCTCCGTATAGTCATCAGAGTAAAAGTCCAGGCTGAAATGGGCAAAATTCTCCTTTTCCAGGATCTGCTGGAGATTGGACTGGGAGTATAGATAGGTCACGATCTCTTTTTCCAGACAGTGGCACTTGGCAGTACCGATGTATCCGGTGTCCTGACAGTCCGGGCATACATAAACCGGCTGCAGATAGTCGGCCGGATAGCCGTGGCTGGTCAGCAGATCTTCCTTCTGCTTTGTGATCTCCCAGATCTGCTGCTCCAGATCTCCTGTATTCTGTCCACGCTGCAGTTTCGCCTGGGCGTGCTGCAGGGAAAGTTCTGAAATCTGCTGCTCCAGTGCCCGGTACTCAGGGATCTGGCGGTGGATCTCATCCAGACGCATACGCTCTGTGTTCTGACATTGGAACTGTCTCTTATAATAGATGGACATGATCTCATCAAACTGGCTGTTAGTAAGTTTCATAAGTGCCTGCTATACCTCCTTTGCATAATCAGGACCGGTTCCCCTGAAGAAGCTGTTTTTCCAGAGAGGATACTTCTTTTTGTGAATAGTCACGCTGCGGGAACTGGTTAAACTGGTTCCGTCCATGAGAACGAGGTTTTTCTTTCTTTTCCTTTTTCTTTTCTTTAAATGCCTGGTCCTGTTTTTCAATATCCTGAAGAGAAGTGACATTTTGTTCATGCCATTTTTTCAGGATACTGCCGGCGTAGTGGAAATTCGTTTCGCCGGTCTGCAAAACAGTACGCTTGCAGGCTTCCTCCAATATGGAACTGTCAAAATTATATTTGCACCATTCGTCTACAATAGTAGTTTCTGCCGGTGCCAGACTGCGCTTAAAGCCAAAGGCCTTACGTACTAAAAGGTAGGCTGTGTTGTAATCCTGGGATTCCGCCACTGCTTCTTCCCGTGTTTTTATTCCCCTTTTGGCCCAGTTAATACCGATGGCCTCGATGTACTTAACCTGTTTCTTACCTTTATTTACGGCTGTTTCGTACATGGCGCATACCAGGTCGGAAGAAAATCCTACATCACACATAAAGTAAAGTATGTTCTGTAAATGAGATGGCGATATGGTAGTTCCTAAAAGCTGTTCTACAGTTGTAATGGTTTTCTTGATCTCCACATCATTGGAAAAAGCCTCTGCCTGTAACGGTGAATAAGTCTGTCGTGGTGGCAGAGAAGCCTCTTCTACAGCCCTGGATATGGACTCTGACGGCACTTCCGGAATGACGGAAGGTTCCGGGATGGAAACCGGCGTTTCTACAGCAGCTGCGGGATCGAAAGAAGCCGCTGTTTCCTGAGAAAAACGAGATAAGGTCTCGCCCCTTTGTTCTCCCGAAGATCCAATGGTAAGAGACAGAATCTCATCACCCTGCTGCTCCAGAGAGATCAGGCCGTGCTTGTCCCAGTAGCGCAGAGCCCTTAGGATGTCGTTTTCCGTACATTCCAGAAGATCTGCCAGGGTGCCTACCGACAAGTCGGGGAAAACATCCTTATTCTGGCTGGCCATCTGTAAAAGAAGAAAGACTTTTACATAGTTGCCGTTGGCCGGGAGCATATGCTCTGCGATAAACGAATTATTCAAAATTGTATATTGGTCATTATATGTAGATTTAATGGAAAAACTCATAGTTAGTCACAATTCCTTTCAATTTGCATGATGAGTATAACATAAAGAAAAAACAGTTGCAAATGACAAAAAAGTGTGTAATTTTGGATTAAAATTGTTGTTAATAATGTTGATAATGTTGACAACACATGTTCGATTGTACTATTTCAGTAGAAAAAACAGGCGAAAATAACGAAAAACCGTTGGTTTTCAAAAAAATCACAAAAAAGCAACATATGAACCAAAAAAAGTTATTAAAAAATTATCCACAACCCATTCATGTCTTGGATTGTGGATAATGTTGTTGATAAAGTGCATAACTTATGCCTTTAATATATTTTCACCGATTTCTACAATGTTTCCGGCACCCATAGTTATCAACAGGTCGCCGTTGACTAAATTTTCCAAAATAAATTTTTCAATCTCATCGAAACTATGGAAGTAGAATACTTCTTTTCCCAGTTTTTTCAGCTCGTCAGCAATGTTCTGAGAGGAAATATCTCCGGGATCTTTTTCTCTGGCGGCATAGATGTCAGCCAGGATCACTTTGTCAGCCAGGGCCAGGGAAGAGGCAAAGTCTTTCAAAAAGGCTCTTGTTCTGGTATAAGTGTGAGGCTGGAAAGCGCACCACAATGTTTTGTGAGGGTAATTTCTGGCTGCCTTTAAGGTGGCAGCGATTTCTGTCGGGTGGTGGGCATAATCATCAATAATGGTGAAGCCGTTCTTTACACCCTTTAACTCGAAGCGGCGGTCTGTGCCATGGAAGGCAGTCAGTGCCCGCTGGATCGTGTCGGATCCGATTCCGTACAAGGAAGCCAGTGCCAGACAAGCCAGGGTGTTGGATACATTGTGAAGACCTACCACATTTAAGTGATAGTGTTCTTTTTTCTCACCATTTACATACAGATCGAAACTTCCGTGGCATTCATTGTCAAAAGAAATGTTTTTGGCTGTAAAATCAGCATCCTCTTTGTCTACGGAGTAAGTGATGACTTTACAGGAAAGTCCCTCCGTGATCTCCTGGTAATCATCAATATCCCGATTGATGATCAAGGTGCCGTGAGCCGGGATCAACTCGGCAAACTTGCGGAAAGAGTGGCGGATGTCCGCCAGATCTTTGAAAAAGTCCATATGGTCTTCTTCTATATTTAATATGATACCAACGGTTGGGAAAAATTTCAGAAAGCTGTTGGTGTATTCACAGGCTTCGGTAATAAAATGCTCGGAGTGGCCAACCCGGATGTTGCCGCCGATGGCCGGAAGCATGCCACCGACAGAAATGGTTGGATCCAACTCTGCCTCTAAAAATATGTGGGATGCGATGGAAGTGGTGGTTGTTTTTCCGTGGGTGCCGCTGATCGCGATGGCAGAGGAATAATTTTTCATAACCTGGCCCACCATGGCAGCCCGCTCCATCATAGGAATTTCCAGCTCTTTAGCACGGACAAATTCCGGATTGTCAGATTTGACAGCGGCGGTGTAAACAACTAAATCGATGGAATCAGTAATATTTTCCGCTGTTTGTCCATAAACTACTTGTATGCCAAGACTTTCCAGATGATCAGTGATCTTGCTTTCATGCCAGTCGGAGCCGGTAACGGTAAAACCGAAAGAATGGAGCAGTTCAGCGAAGCCGCTCATGCTGATACCTCCGATCCCGATGAAATGTACATGACATGGATGATTAAAATCTATTTTGTACATAGGGTACCCCTTTCTTATTTTGGATAAAAATTATAGTTACTTATAATTATATATACACCTGTGAAAAAATACAAGAAGAACTGATTTGTGCATTTTTAATAAAAGAATGCCAATTGAGGAAAATTATTTGTTCAAAATATTCACAAATGGATCAAAGTATGTTATAATTTTATTAAAATTTACAACAGGGGTGATAACGTGATAAAAAAAGAAATGATAGCCATGTTGCTTGCTGGGGGGCAAGGGTCAAGACTTGGAGTTTTGACGGCGAATGTAGCAAAACCTGCTGTAGCTTTTGGGGGAAAGTATCGAATCATTGATTTTCCATTGAGCAACTGTATCAACTCAGGTGTTGACACAGTAGGTGTACTGACACAGTACCAGCCGCTGAAGCTGAACACTCATATCGGAATTGGTATTCCATGGGATCTGGACCGTAATGTTGGGGGCGTGTCCGTTCTTCCACCTTATGAGAAAAGTACAAGCAGTGAGTGGTATACCGGTACAGCCAATGCGATTTATCAGAACTTACGGTATATGGAATATTACAATCCGGACTATGTTCTGATCCTTGGCGGTGACCACATCTACAAAATGGATTATCAGGTAATGTTGGACTTTCATAAAGCCAACAACGCAGACATTACAATGGCGACGATTCCAGTTCCAATCGAAGAGGCAAGCCGGTTTGGGGTTTGTATTACGGACGAGTCTCACAGGATTCTGGAATTTGAGGAGAAACCGGAACATCCGAGAAGCAATTTAGCTTCCATGGGTATCTACATATTCTCCTGGCCGGTGTTAAAAGAGGCGTTGATCAAGCTGCGGGATCAAAAAGGATGCGATTTTGGAAAGCATGTCCTGCCATACTGTCACGAAAAAGGTGACCGTATATTTGCTTACGAGTTTAACGGATACTGGAAAGATGTAGGAACTCTTGGTTCTTATTGGGAATCCAATATGGAACTCATCGATCTGATTCCAGTGTTCAACCTGTATGAGGAATTCTGGAAAATCTACACCCGCAATGAGTGGCTCAGACCACAGTACATTGCCAAGAACGCCGTGATCGACAAAGCCATCATGGGGGATGGATGTGAGGTCTACGGTGAGGTTCACAATTCCGTCATTGGATCGGATGTTGTGATCGAGGAAGGTGCCGTTGTAAGAGATTCCATTATTATGAATTCTACCAGAATTGGTAAGAATACGGTTTTGGACAAGACCATTGTTGCAGAAGATTCTGTCATCGGGGACAATTGTGTACTCGGTGCCGGAGAGGAAGGCGTTGTGAACAAATTAAAGCCAAATGTATACGCCTTTGATCTGGTAACAGTAGGCGACAATACCGTAATTCCGGATGGCGTGACCATTGGGAAAAATACTGCTATATCGGGCAAGACAACCATTGAAGATTACCCAGATAACACCTTGGCAGGTGGCGAAACACTGATAAAGGCAGGTGAGTTATTATGAAAGCAATCGGATTGATCCTGGCTGGTGGATCCAGCAGCAGAATGAAGGAACTGACAACCAAAAGGGCAACTGCGGCGATGCCTATTGCAGGAGGTTATCGAAGCATTGATTTTTCCCTAAGCAATATGGCGAATTCTCATATAAATAAAGTAGGTGTATTTACCCAGTACAACTCAAAGTCTCTGGCACAGCATCTGAATTCTTCCAAATGGTGGGATTTTGGCCGTAAACAGGGAGGCTTGTTTGTATTTACACCGACCCAGACTCATGATAACAACCAGTGGTATCGTGGAACAGCAGATGCCATTGCACAGAATATTGATTTCCTGAAGGCGTCACATGAGCCTTATGTGATCATTGCTTCCGGAGATTGTGTGTACAAGCTGGACATGAATCAGGTACTTCAGTATCACATTGAAAAAAATGCAGATATTACCATTGTTACGAAGGACTTGGGATCTGTGCCGGATCCTACTCGTTTTGGAGTCGTTACGGTAGACAGTACCGGTCTGGTAACAGAGTTTGAAGAGAAGCCGATCGTGACAGATAAAACATTGGTGTCCACCGGTGTTTATGTTGTCCGCCGTCGTCAGCTGATCGAAATGATCGAGCGGGCCGGAGCAGAGGGTGGCTTTGATCTGGTAAAAGATATTTTTATCCGTTATAAAGGAATCAAAAAGATTTATTCTTACCAGATGCGCTCATACTGGAGCAATATTACAGCAGTAGATTCTTATTTCCAGACAAATATGGATTTTCTGGACCGGAAGACAAGAGAGTTTTTCTTTAATGAATATCCACCGATTGTTTCCAAGATCGAGGACTTGCCGCCGGCAAAATATAATGTAGGATCCAAAGTAAACAACTGTCTGGTCTCCAGCGGATGTATCATCAACGGAGAGGTACAGGATTCTGTTTTGTTTAAAGAGGTTTATGTTGGAAATAATTGTGTGATCAAAAATTCGATCATTTTGAATGATGTTTATATTGGCGATAACACATACATTGAGAACTGCATAGTGGAGAGCCACGGTACGATCCGTGCAAATTCCAACTATGTTGGTACACCAGAGGAGGTAAAGATCATTCTGGAAAAGAACGATCGTTATGTACTTTAATTTCATATAAGGGGGTTGACGAAGATGGAGATCACAGATATTCGTACTCGTGTTGTTAGCAAAGACTCAAAGATGAAGGCGGTGGTGTCGGTAACCTTTGACCAGTCCTTTGTTGTCCATGACATCAAAGTGATCGAAGGTGAGAAAGGCTTGTTTATTGCCATGCCGAGTAAAAAGACACCGGACGGAGAGTACCGTGATGTGGCTCATCCGATAAACGGCGAGATGAGAGCTAAACTACAAGATGCCATCATAGAGGAGTATTGGCATGCATTGAGTGAACAGGAAGTAGAGGAATAAAGGAAACGCCACCAGTTGAAGAAAGGTCAGCTGGTGGCGTTTGTCTTGTTCCGGACCCGTGGATGTGGTATACTCGAGAAAGAACCTATATGACTTTACAAGGAGGAACAAATATGTTTTTGATCGTAGGACTTGGAAATCCGGGGGTAGAGTATGCGGCTACCAGACACAATATTGGATTTGATATGATCACATATTTAAGTGATAAATATAATATACCGGTAAACACCAGAGAGGGCAAGGCTCTGGTAGGAAAGGGAATACTGGCCGGTGAAAAAGTAATGCTGGCGCAGCCACAGACTTATATGAATTTAAGCGGAGAGAGTGTGCGGGCACTGATGGATTATTACAAGATCGATATAGAGGATTTGATGGTGATCTATGATGATATCAGTCTGGATGTGGGACAGATCCGCATGAGAGGAAAGGGAAGTGCGGGCGGACACAACGGGATCAAAAATATCATTCAGCACACAGGCACCCAGGAGTTTGCCCGGATCAAGATTGGGGTAGGCCAGAAACCAGAAGGCGGTGATCTGGTGAAACATGTGCTGGGAAGGTTTTCCAAAGAAGAGGATGGAATGTTCCGGGATGTGTTTGCCCTGGCGGAAGAGGGGCTTCTGGCATGGCTTCAGGAAGATATGAAAAGTGCCATGAATAAGGTGAATGGAAGAAGAATTGAGAGAAATGAGGCATAGTTTGGAAACATTACTGGCTCCCCTGAGGGACATGGAAGAATTTACACAACTAAAGACGGCCCTGGAGCAGGGAGAGTCTCCGCTGGAAGTGGTAGGAGGCATGGATGCTCAGAAGGCCCATATGATCTATGGTCTCAGGCAGGCAGAAGGGGTGAATCTCATTGTTACCTACAATGAGATCCGTGCCAAAGAACTGTTGGAGGATATGGCTATGTATGACAGACAGGCCATGTATTATCCGGCCAAGGATCTGATCTTTTACAGTGCCGATGTCCATGGACAGGCTATTGCCAAGGAGCGGTTGAAAGTAGTAAAGGCGTTGTCAGAGCAAAAAGATCTTACAGTGATCACTACCATTGATGCAGGTATGGATCACTGCTTTTCTTTTGAAAAGTATGAAAAACAAAAGATCGAGATAACGCCGGACAAAGAATTTGATCTGGAACAATTGCAAAAGCAGCTGTCGGCTATGGGCTATGAAAAGATGGCTCAGGTGGAACAGGAAGGAGAGTTTTCGGTCCGGGGCGGTATTGTGGATATTTTCCCTTTGACGGAAGAATCTCCAGTGAGGATTGAATTCTGGGATACCCAGGTAGACACCATACGAAGCATTGATGTTCAGAGCCAGCGTTCGGTGGAGGAACTGGATGAAGTGGTGATCTTTCCGGCAGGAGAGATCTTTTTGTCGGAAGATGAAGCGGCAGCCGGTCTGCATCAGATCGGAAAAGATATGGAGAAAAACTGCCGTGAGCTGAAAGAACAGGGAAAAAGAGAAGAAGCAGCCAGATTGCGGCAGAATGTGGAAAACTTCCGTGAAACCTTCCAGGCCTACCACGGCATGGTGAATCTGGAAAGTTATATCGGATATTTTGCCAGGGAAACCGTATCGTTTTTTGACTATTTTAAGGGGAAAAATGTATGTGTATTTCTGGATGAACCGAACCGGTGCCGGGAACGGGCCCAGGCCGTGGAGTATGAGTTCAGAGAGAGTATGACCAGCCGGCTGGAAAAAGGATATATCCTGCCGAGACAGATGGAAGTGCTGTATGACACATCAGCGGTCTACGCCAAATTAGGCGGTTATCCCCTTGTTTTGATGACGGCGCTGGATACGCCAATGAAAGAGATGGTGGTGGACCGCAAGTTCTTTTTACAGGTGCAGTCTTCGCCGTCGTACAACAACAATTTTGCCCTGCTGGCCAAGGATCTGGCTCGTTACCAGAAAAAGAAATACAGGGTGCTTTTGGTGTCGGCATCCGAGACCAGAGGCCGCAGACTGTGTCAGGATCTGCAGGAATATGATCTTCATGCGTCCTACAGTGCCGATCTTTCCAGAGAACTGGAGCCGGGGGAAATCCTGGTTACAAGAGGAAACCTGCGAAAGGGATTTGAATATCCGGGAGTGGGTTTTGTGGTTGTAACGGAAAGCGATATTTTTGGCGGGGTGCGCAAAAAGAAGAAGAAAAAGATCAAACGCTATGAAGGGGCAGCCATTCATAGTTTTAATGACTTAAAAATCGGTGACTATGTGGTTCATGAAAACCATGGACTGGGAATCTATCAGGGAATCGAAAAAATTGAGGTAGATAAGATTACCAAGGACTATCTGAAGGTGTCCTACGCCGGCGGCAGCAATCTGTATGTGCCGGCCACTTCACTGGAAGTGCTGCAAAAATATGCGGGAAACGACGCCAAAGTACCGAAGTTAAACCGGCTTAATTCCCCGGAGTGGAAAAAGACCAAATCCCGGGTAAAAGGTGCCGTGGAAAAGGTGGCTAAGGAATTGGTGGAACTGTATGCAAAACGCCAGGCAAAACAGGGATTTTGCTTCGAACCGGATACCACCTGGCAGCGGGAATTTGAGGAAATGTTTCCGTATGATGAGACGGATGACCAGTTAAAGGCCATTGAAGATACAAAGCGCGACATGGAGAGCAGCAAGATCATGGATCGTCTTATCTGCGGAGATGTAGGCTATGGCAAGACAGAAGTGGCCATCCGGGCGGCTTTTAAGGCAGTAATGAGTGGCAAGCAGGTGGCGTTTCTGGTGCCAACCACGATCCTGGCGGGACAGCATTATAATACCTTTGCCCAGCGTATGCGGCATCACGGTGTCAATGTGGAACTGCTCTGTCGTCTGCGGACACCGGCCCAGCAAAAGAAAACCATAGAAGGGATCAAAAAAGGCTCGGTGGACATTGTGATCGGAACCCACAGACTGTTAAGCAAAGACATTCAGTACAAGAACCTGGGACTTTTGATCATTGATGAGGAACAGCGGTTTGGCGTGACCCACAAGGAAAAGTTAAAGCAGTTAAAAAATGATATTGATGTGCTGACACTGACGGCAACACCAATTCCGAGAACGCTGCACATGAGCCTGGTGGGTATCCGTGACATGAGTGTGCTGGAGGAGCCGCCGGTAGACCGTATGCCGATCCAGACATTTGTAATGGAGAAAAATCCGGAGATCGTAAGAGAAGCGGTGATCCGGGAACTGACCCGGGGCGGCCAGGTGTATTATGTATATAACCGGGTAGCCAATATGGATATTGTGGCGGGAGAGATCGCCAAACTGGTGCCCGAGGCAGTGGTGGCATACGCCCATGGACAGATGAATGAGCGGGAACTGGAAAAAGTCATGTACCAGTTCGTAGAAGGAGAGATCGATGTGCTGGTTTCTACTACGATTGTAGAAACAGGACTGGATATTCCTAATGTAAACACCATTATCATTGAGGATGCCGACCGGCTCGGCCTGTCCCAGCTGTATCAGCTGAGGGGGCGGGTAGGACGCAGCAACCGGACCGCCTATGCATTTTTGATGTACAAACGGGATAAAATGCTGAAAGAAGTGGCAGAAAAGCGTCTGGCGGCCATCAAGGAATTTACGGAACTGGGTTCCGGATTTAAAATTTCCATGCGGGATCTGGAGATCCGCGGGGCCGGTAATGTGCTGGGAGAAAGCCAGCACGGACACATGGAGGCGGTAGGATATGATCTGTATTGCAAAATGCTCAACGAGGCCGTCAAGAAGTTAAAGGGCGAAACGGTTACGGAACAGGTATTTGAGACAGCGGTAGAGATTAAGGTTGACGCATTTATACCAAACAGTTATATTAAAAATGAGTTGCAAAAATTAGATATTTATAAGCGCATTGCAGAAATCGAGAACGAGGAAGAAAAGTTCAACATGATCGATGAACTGATCGACCGTTTTGGCGAGCCGCCAAAAAGCGTGGAGAATCTGCTGGCTATCGCCTTATTGAAAGAAAAGGCGCACCGCGCTTATATTACAGAGATCACAAGCAAAAAGAATCATCTGCGGTTTAGTATGTATCCAAAAGCACCGGTGGATCCGGCCAGGATACCGCCGCTCATTCAAAAAATGCAGAGACGACTCCGGTTTGTTCCGGATACGCCGCCGTATTTTGAATGGGAAACGGGGAAAAATCTGTTGGAAGAGGCAGAGGAGATTGTGGATGAAATCGCAGGATTGATGGAAGGAGAAAAGAACAGTGAAACATAAAATTTTGGCGGTCTGCTTAAGCCTTGGTCTGGTTATGGGCCTGGCGGGATGCGGACAGAAAGCAGCACAAAACCAGGATGCAGAAAAACAGGTGGATTCTGAGACGGCAGCCGGCGTCAGCAATGGAACATTAAACGACGATTCAAAAGTGATTGCCGTAGGAAAAACAACTGTTTTGAACCGGGAATACAAAGCTTATTATTATTTCATGAAAAACCAGTATGAAAATGTGCTTTCCAACAACATCTGGAGTTACAAAGAGAGCGGCAAAAGTATCGGACAGGAAGCAGTGGAAGATGTGGTCCGTCTCATCATCCAGGTAAAAGTGATCTGCAAGGCGGCAGGGCAGCAGTCTGTTTCCCTGGCGGCAGATGAAAAGGAAAAAGCGGATTATAATGCCAAGACATATCTGGCTTCCCTGGACGAGAAAGTGAAACAGGAAAACGGCCTGGATGAAGCCATTGTGACACAGATTTTTGAAGAGAACAAACTGGCAGAAAAAATGTACAATGTGGTAGCCGGAAAAGCGGTGGCATCCCTGGCAAATGAACAGCTTCAGGCAGTGAAAGTCCAGATGCTTAAATTGTCTTACACAGCGGATACCAAGGAAAAAGTCCGGGCAAAGGCAACACAGCTGCAGCAGCAGATCGCATCCGGACCAAATAGTTTTTATGTGGTGGCAAAAGCCAATACAGAGGCTGACAGTGTGGAAAAAATCATTGGAACAAAGGATGAATACACCAATGTAGTAAACACGGCACTGGCTATGAAAAAGGGCGAAGATTCCAAGGTGATCGAGGAAAAAGATGCCTTTTATCTTGTACATGTTTTGCAGCCGACGAATAAGAATTTAAATGCGTCTTATAAAAACCAGCTGGTAAGCCAGACCCAGACCAAAGCATTCCAGGATGATTATAACAGCTGGGCCGGACAGTATGGTGTCAGAGTCAGTAAGACTTTGCTGGCAGATAAGTAATACAAAGGGGAGACAATCATGAAAAGAAGCAGTGGTATTTTGATGCCGATCGCCAGTCTTCCGTCCCGGTATGGGATTGGATGTCTGGACGAGGCAGCTTATGGGTTTATCGACCAGCTGGAAAAGGCGGGACAGAGTTACTGGCAGATCCTTCCGATGGGGCCGACAGGATACGGGGATTCTCCGTATCAGTCCTTTTCTACCTTTGCAGGAAATCCATATTTTATCTCTTTGGCGGAACTGGTGAAAAAGGGGTATCTTAGTGAGGAAGACCTTCAGGAGTATGAGGCGGCAGGCGACAATCAGTCAGTTTCCTATAATGTTTTATATGAAAAGCGTTTTCCGCTGTTGAGAAAAGCCTTTTGGAACAGCCGGATTGAAACTTCTGCAGAGTATATAAAGTTTATCGAGGATAACCGGGACTGGCTGGGGGATTATGCGTTGTACATGGCCATCAAAGACAGTCAGAACGGAATCAGTTATTTGGAATGGGACGAAGATATACGGCTTCGCAGACCGGAAGCCATAGAGTCCTACAAAGAACGGCTGGCAGGAGAGGTGAATTTCTACCGGTTTTTACAGTTTGAATTTTCCCTCCAGTGGAATCAATTGAGAGAGTATGCTGGAGAACACGGCGTAAAGATCATAGGAGATATACCGATTTATGTGGCGTTAGACAGTGCGGACACATGGGCGCATCCGGAATTATTTGAACTGGATGAAAAGAGGTTCCCTACCAGTGTGGCAGGGTGTCCGCCGGATGCTTTTTCGGCCACCGGACAGCTGTGGGGAAACCCTTTGTACCGCTGGGAAAATCATGAAAAGCAGGGATACGACTGGTGGATCAAACGGATCCGGAGATGTTTCCAGTGGTATGATGTGGTGCGCATCGACCATTTCCGTGGATTTGATGAGTTTTATGCCATTCCGTACGGGGACAAAACAGCGGAAAACGGCTCCTGGCAGCCGGGCCCCGGCATCCGTTTATTTGAAACACTGAAAGAGGCGTTAGGCGACCTTCCTATCATTGCAGAGGATCTGGGATTTTTGACAGATTCTGTCCGGGAACTGCTGGCCAAGACCGGCTATCCGGGTATGAAGGTGCTGCAGTTTGCCTTTGACGGGCAGGGAGGCAGTGACTATCTGCCGTATCAGTATGATAAAAACTGTGTGGTATATACAGGAACTCACGACAATACCACCACCCTCAGCTGGTGCAAGGAATTGCCGCCGGCCGCCAAAGAGCAGTTGTTAGCCTATACACAGGAATCCAGACTGGCATCGCCTAAAAAACTGGTGTGGGATATGATCCAGCTGGCTATGGCCAGTACTGCCAATCTGTGCATTATTCCGGTTCAGGATTACCTGGAACTTCCCAAAGAGGCACGGATCAATACACCGTCTACTTTGGGTGGCAACTGGCAGTGGCGTATGGGAAAAGATGCGCTGGACGACAAATTGTGCGAGAAGATCCGAAACCTTACCAGTCTTTACGGCAGGCTCTAAGGCCGGAGAATAGGTCAATTTTTCAATAGAATAGTTCATTGAAGTCCTCCTGGGTTTTTATTACAGTAATGGTATTAAAAATCGAGGAGGTTTCTGCTATGAGGAATGTATGGAAGCGGGTGTTGGTGATGACCATGACGGCATCACTGGTTTTGACAGGTATGCCGGGCAGAGAAAATCGTGCCCGGGCTGCCGGAGAAGGAGAGACGAAGGAGGTACAGCAAGTGGAACTGCAGACGGCAAGCGGCAGAGATGAAAACTATGTAAAGGAGTTAGACGGAACCTGGTATTTTGGTGGAAAAAATGCGACACAGGCCAGTGCTCTTTCGGCGAATTATGCCAATTGGCAGAAAGTCACCCTGCCACATACATGGAATGCGGCAGATGGAGAAGATGGCGGTGGTAATTATGTCCGGGCCGCCTATTGGTATCATAAGGAAATTCAGGTGGAGGATGCAGCGGATACTCAAAAACGGTATCTTGAATTTCTGGGATCTAATCAGAAAACAGATGTATATGTCAATGGAACAAAAGCCGGAACAACCCACAAAGGTGGTTATACGGCCTTTCGATATGATGTAACAGGTTTGTTAAAAAAAGGAACGAACCGTGTGGATGTAAGAGTGGACAATACCTATGATCAGACCATTGCACCGATATCCGGTGACTTCAATATGTACGGTGGGTTGTACCGCCGGGTATATCTGGTAACAGTGAACCCGGTTCATGTAGACCTGGATCAAAATGGCTCGTCGGGACTTTTTCTCACAACAGGAACGATGAGGAGTCAAAAAAAACCAGCTGATCTTGGAAAATTTCAGGCGCAGACAACGCTGGTAAATGACAGTGATGGGGAAAAGACAGTGGATGTTACGGTGTCCATAAAGGGAAAAAATGCGCCGGGCGCTGAGACGGAACAGGTAACGATCCCGGCTCATGGTAAGTATCAGTATACAAAGGAATGTCAGGTGGAAAACCCGGTTTTGTGGGAAGGGGCCCGCTATGACAAGGATCAGAAAGACAGCGAGATTGGTTACCGGTATCAGGTAAACGTAACCGTAAAAGATGGTGGCCAGATACTGGACGAAGTGTCTGACAAGATTGGATTCCGCTATTTCTGGATTGATTCATCGAATCAGGGAGAAAGTGGAGAAGGCTTTTTCCTGAATGGAAAAAAATTCCCGCTGCGAGGCGTAAACCGCCACTCTTTTCTGGCAAAAGTAGGAAGTGCCATGACAGAAGAGCAGCATGCAAAAGATATGGAGATCATGAAAGAACTGGGGGTCAATGCGGTGCGTTTGTGTCATTATCCACAGACAGACTATTTTTATGATCATTGTGATGAAAATGGTATTATCGTGTGGACGGAGATTCCGGTTGTGAACGAAATACGAAATACAGACGAATTCAAAAAAACAACAAAACAGCAGCTGACGGAGTTGATCTCCCAGCAGTACAATCGTCCATCTGTATGTTTCTGGGGAATTGAAAACGAAATAGGAAATGGACAAAGTCTTACGAATGCTACAGCCAATGATAACCTGGCATCTGCCAAAAAATTGTTATATGAGCTGGATGGACTGGCAAAAGAACTGGATCCAACCGGGCGTTATACAACACAGGCAGTAAATCGAGATTACAGTATGAATAACAATGATCCGGATTCTGTAAATAAGGATTTTGAAAACAACAAAGGCTGGAAATCTGATGTGGTAGCCTGGAATATTTATCCGGGATGGTATCCGGACGCCAATTTTTACGGAACTTTTGAAGATGTTATGAAGCGGAAAGGTGCGCTGGACAGCCGTGCCATGGGTATCTCAGAATATGGATGGGGAGCCAATGTAAACCAGCATGAGGAAGATCCTGCGTTAGGAGTCAATGGGCTTTCTTCCGGTGGAAGCTGGCATCCGGAAGAATATCAGAACAAAATGAATGAAGAGGCCATTGCTTATCTAAATACACATGATGAATTGTGGGGAACCTTTTACTGGGCGTTATTCGATTTTGCCGTGGACAGCCGGAATGAGGGATCTCAGGTGGCGTTAAACGACAAAGGGCTGGTAACAGCGGATCGCCAGACGAAAAAAGACAGTTTTTACCTCTACAAAGCGAACTGGAACAAAAAAGATCTTTTTACTTATATTACCAGCCGCCGTTTTGTGAAACGGGATGACTCGGTCAGTACCATCAAAGTGTATTCTAATTGCGATGAAGTGGAACTGTTTTTAAACGGTACTTCCATGGGCAAAATGGATGCAAAGGGAAATGGTATCTTTGTAAAAGAAGGAGTAAAACTTCCTTTCGGAGATATAGAGGTAAAAGCGGCAGGAACCTGTGATGGAGACGAAACGGTGTACACAGACCAGTGTCAGTGGACGAGAGAACTTTGCAAAAAAGCAGATTTGAAATCCGATGTTTTTCCGGTGGACACCACACAGAAGACCATTGTGGTGGAAAATAATGTGACCCTGAAGCAGTTTAGAGAAAAGGTTACCGGCGTCAACAATGGTGTTTATAAAGTGTATGACGGAGAGACGGAATTGACAGAAGAGGATGCGAAGATCCTGCCGGGAATCCGCATCCATGTAGTGGCAGAGGATGGTGTGACAGAAAGTGATTATACGGTTATTTCATCCAATCTGTGTATTCAGAAGAAAGTAACAGCCAGTTCTGTCCAGACCGGTAATGAGGCGGAACATGCGGTAGATGGCAACAGTGCCTCCAAATGGGTAGCAGTGAATGGTACATATCCTCAGGATATTACGGTAGATCTTGGAAAGTCCTATTATCTGGGAAATGTAACCATTGACTGGGATTATCGCAATGGAGCCCGCTTTTATGGTTATGCCATCAGTGTCAGCCAGGATGGTAAAGAATTTACAGAAGTTGTGGATCAGAGGAAAAATAAAAAAGCAGAAAGCCAGAAAGATTCTATGCTCCTCAGCAAAGCAAGATATATAAAAGTAACAGCTACCGGCTGTAACCAGGCAGGATGGGCGTCCATTTATGAAATTAAGGCAGATGGGTATGCCATGGAATCGGATGCCTATGAAGTAGATGAGAAACACCAGCTGATCCTGCTGGATGAATTTCCGGAAACAGGACTGGCAGAGGGAACTTTTTCCGGACACATAAAGGTAACGGGAAATTATGATTACCGGATAAACTTAAGCAGTGGCTGGATCAAAGAAGGTAATACCATTGATATTTTAGATGAACAGGGAAAGGTTGTAACACAGTGGACGATCTGCGCAAAGGCAAATGCGGCGAATTATTATAAGGAGATACCGGTGGAAAAAGTAGCCCTGAATGAGACGGAAAAATCCCTGGCCGTAAACGGAACTTTTGCACTGAAAGCCACGGTTCTTCCGCTGACAGCATCGGATCAGACGGTCACATTTAAAAGCAGTGATGAAAGTGTAGCGACCGTGAGCAAAGACGGAACGGTAACCGCACACAAGGTGGGAACGGCTGTTATCACGGCCTATGCAGGCAATAACCGGACGGCAGCCTGTGTGGTTACAGTAAAGGATTACAGTAAGATCCAGCCGGTGGTTACCCTTGGTTTTGACGGGGCAGAGGAAGTGTCTTTGTTTAAGGAGGCAGCTCTTGTGCCGGATCCGGATGATGCTGGAAATCAGGTTCTTAGGATTGATGAAACGGCAGGCGGCACCAATGGAAATTATGCCATTGCCAAAGCAGATCTAAGCAGCATGGATTTCAGTAAGGGCGTCACTGTTTCCATGAAGGTAAGGCCAACGGCCAATTCCGGTGACTGGAATTATCTGTTTGCGATAGGTCAGACCCAGAGCAGCGGAACTTACAACTATTGTGATGGAACGATTGGATTTATAGCCCGTCATGGGGATCCGTATGAGGCTCATTTCCCAGGAGACGGCTGGGCTGATGGAAATACAGTAGACAGTAATTATTCCTATTTCCAGAGTAAAGAACATGGAGATAAGTGGTATCGTCTCACTTATGTATATTCTACAACAGAAACCTGTATTTATGTAGATGGTGTACTGGCGTGCCGCTGGTCGGAGTCAGGCTCGATTGCCAGTGTATTAAAAGCATTGAATAAAGGACATCTTGTGCTGGGAGCAGGTGCTTCAGAAGGAAATTATGAAAATATGGGCGGTTATCTGGATGATGTATATGTGTATGATGAGGCACTGGATGCCAATTCCATTCCGTATATTGGCAAAAAAGCAGACCATGAACCGGAGCAGCCGATCAAAGATACCCACAGACCATCCGGGGAGAAAAAACAGGATACAACCGGCAATAAGGCATCCACAGTACAGGGCAGCAGTCAGCAGAAAAAGACGGTTGCTGCGAAAAAAGAAACAGTATCTGCTCTGGATAAAGGCCTGAGTGTACAAGAATCAAAGGGAAAATTAAAAGTCCGCTGGGGCAAAGTGACCGGTGCAAAAAGTTATGCAATTTATGTACAGAAAGCAGGCAGCAAAAAAATGGTAAAAGCCAAAACTGTGTCAGGCAAAAAAACCAAAGCTGTCATCACAAAGCTATTAAAGGAAAAAATCAGTTCCCGCGGGATTTACAAGGTAAAGATTGTAAGTTATGATAAAAATAATAAGAAACTGACAGTAAGCCGAAACTGCACGGTGGCCGGATCCAAACACAAAAAGTATACAAATATCAAGAGGGTAAAGGCAAAGAAAAAGTCCATTGTACTCAAAAGAGGCAAAAAGACCAAGCTTGCATTGAAGGTTACAAAGGCAAAGAAAAGTAAAAAATTGCTGCCTTCATCCTACGGCCATCCACTGATGTATAAAACAACAGACAAGTCGGTGGCATCGGTATCTTCTGCCGGAGTGATCGGTGGCAAAAAGGCAGGAACCTGCAAGGTACAGATTTTTACTCAAAGTGGTTTTGCAGGGGAAATTAAAGTAAAGGTAAAGTAGGAGGAACCGTGGGGCAAGACATATTATACGAGGAGGAACCGTTATGTGCGAAGCACATAATTAAAAATCGGTTCCGACGACCTGCCGCCGAACGAAGGAGAGGGGGCAACACATATTATACGAGGAGGAACCAATATGAAGATCATCCGGCTGGGTGAAAAAACCATTCATGAGGGCGGTTATCAAGTGGACAGACCGTTTGGATACCCATTTTATTTAATGCTGCTTCTTCACACGCCCGGACGATTTATGGCAGATGGAAAATGGCAGGATGTGCCGGCGGACACCATCATTGTGTTTAAGCCGGGACAGCCCCACCAGTACGGGTATGTGCCGGAAGAGGGGAAAAAAGTGGCTTATGGTGACAGCTGGCTTCATGTGGAATCGGATATACCGCTGTTGGGAGAACATTTTCCCTATGGAAAACCTGTGTCGGTGGCCAGCATGGAGGAGTATCACGTTTTGTTCCATCTTTTAACTTGTGAATATTTTGGAACGGCAGGCAACAAAGAAGAAGCAATGGGGCATCTGCTGTCTGCTCTGCTTTGCCGTCTTGTCAATGAAGCGGGAGAACTGCCTCATTCTGAACTTTACTATAAGATGCTGAAAGTGCGAAGCGAATTTTATTCAGAACCCGGGAAAGAGTGGAACATTGGAGGAATCTGTGAAAAACTCAATATAAGTGAGGGGTATTTTCACACGGCATATAAACAGTATTTTGGTACCACCTGTATGGGGGATGTGATTGAGGCCCGTATCGGGTATGCTTGCGAGTATCTGGATTCAACAGAAAAATCCATTGAAGAAATAGCGGAATTATGTGGATATCGCAATACGGAGCATTTTATCCGTCAGTTCAAAAAACGAAAGAATAAAACGCCACTGCAGTACCGGCGGCGGAATCTGGTCAGGCACGGTGGAAAGGATGGCATAGTTTCCCAGGAATAAAAGGTTCCGGGGAAAGAGGTTTTCAGAGGATCATTTTCCGTGAAAATCCGGATGTCCCTTGTCATAATACTCCTGGATTTCCGCCGGCAGATGGTCCGGCAGCATGTCCTGGATCCGGTCTTCACTGCCGTCAATGAGAGCCTGCTCGTAGTACCAGCACTTGTATTTTAACATGTTCAGAGTGCGGTTCAGCGACTCGATTTCCTCTTCTACAGCTTTTTTGCGGGCTTCAAACAATTCTTTGCGCTTTCCGTAGGTGGCACTTCCCTCGCTGCACCATTCAAAAAACTGTTTGATCTCCCGGATCTCCAATCCGGAGGACTTCAGGCACTCGATCATATGGAGAATGGTCAGCTCGTCATCACTGAATTTGCGGATGCCGGATTCTCGGGTGAGATTGGGAAAAAGTCCCTCTTTGTCGTAGTAACGCAGGGTTGATACAGGCAGGTCATAAAGCCTGGATACTTGTCCGATAGAATACATAAAAAACTCCTTTGTGTGTTGTTAAAGTTGACTTTAGGTTTATTATAGCGCAGAAGGGGAAAAAGTCAAATCTTGATTGTGTCTGGTAAGGGGTTGGGGTGTTTATAGGTTCCGTAATGCAGCAGAAAAGTTTGTGTTCCGTGGGCCGCTTTCGCTAGTTAAGTGCGTAGCGGTATGGGCACTGTAACTACCAGCGCCTCATACCGACGCACTTAAAACCCACTTCACACAAATTTTCTGCTGCATTACTGCAATACTAAAAGACCCATAACCGATTACCGGACACAGACAAAGGATTTTTGCGGATTCTCGTTTTGCCAATGGAAATAGTGTATTGACACAGGGGTAAATATTGTCTCCCTTTTAGTATGCCGGTCAAATCACGGCACCGCCAAAAGAAGTCAATGTTTATCCGTTACAAATCTTGCAACCGGACCATTTTTCCGCTACAATGGATGGCAGTGAGGACAGTTGCCAAAACGAAGTCACACAGTAAAGGAGACGACAGGAGTGGAATCCATGAAAATAGTTTTTTTGGATGCGAAAACCATTGGTGAGGACATTGATTTGTCGGATTACGACAAACTGGGTCAGGTGGTTAAGTATGATTTTTCTACGCCGGATGAAATACCGGAGAGGGTGAAGGATGCCCAGGTGCTGGTGATCAATAAAGCACCTATGAAT
This sequence comes from Eubacterium sp., assembly GCA_034089785.1. Taxonomy (GTDB): domain Bacteria; phylum Bacillota; class Clostridia; order Lachnospirales; family Lachnospiraceae; genus Eubacterium_F. Next base: position 51,881 of record JAXDTV010000072.1, on the reverse strand, counting down.
GAACAGACGCTGGGACAGGCAGAAAAGTTGAAGCTGATCTGCGTGACGGCTACCGGCACCAACAATCTGGACAAGGCGTATCTGGAACAAAGAGGGATTGCCTGGCGGAATGTGGCGGATTACTCTACTCATTCCGTGGCACAGCATACCTTTGCCATGTTGTTTTATCTCATGGAACATCTGCGGTACTATGACGATTATGTAAAGCAGGACCGGTACACCAACGACCGTTGTTTTACCCATTTTGAGAAGCATTTCTCGGAGTTGACCGGGAAGACATGGGGAATCATAGGTCTTGGCAACATTGGACGGCAGGTGGCAAAGGCAGCCCGGGCATTTGGTGCACGGGTTATCTACTACTCGGCTTCCGGGCAGAAAGCACAGGATGGATATGAGCAGGTAGATCTGGACACACTGCTTAGAGAGTCAGATATCCTTTCTGTACATGCGCCGCTAAATGAATATACAGAAAACCTCATGGATCGTTCCTGTTTTCGGAAAATGAAAAAAGAGAGTATTTTTCTGAATCTGGGGCGGGGACAGATCGTGGTGGAAAAAGATCTGGCAGAGGCGTTGGAGCAGGGAGAGATCGCAGCGGCCGGCCTGGATGTTTTGTGCCAGGAACCAATGTCGCAGGACAACCCTCTGCGGGGATTTAAGGACAGTGACAGACTTTTTATCACGCCGCATATTGGCTGGGCCAGTGTGGAGGCAAGGACCCGTTTGATGAATATTATTTATCATCAGATCCGGGAGTACAAGGAGGAGAAACCAATATGACGAAGTCATATTTTAGGATGGTTTCGACGACCTGCCGCCAAGCGTAGGCGAGGGGGCGATACCTATAAAAGGAGGAATAAAAAATGGTAAAACATGTAATCTTATGGACTTTAAAAGAGGAATTATCCAAAGAAGAAAAAGAAAGGGTAAAACAGGAGATCAAAGCAGGGCTGGAAGGACTGGCCGGACAGATTCCGGGTCTGGTAGATATCCGGGTAAACATTCACGGACTGGCAAGTTCCAATGCAGATCTGATGTTAGATTCTTCTTTTGAAACAGAAGAAGCCCTGAAAGGCTACAGTGTACACCCTGCCCATGTGGCAGTGGCAGATGGCAAAGTCCGTCCGTATACTGCCAGCCGTGTATGTCTGGATTATGAGATTTAGGATCGGAGGGGCAGAATGATCGCATTGATCGCAGCCATGACGCCGGAGCGGGTCATTGGAAAAGAGGGACGGATCCCCTGGAATATTCCGGGAGAGCAGTTCCGGTTTAAAGAACTGACCATGGGGCATATCGTGGTGATGGGCCGGCGGACTTACGAAGAGATTGGCCGACCGCTGCCCGGCCGCCGGACGATTGTTGTGTCCACCACAAAAAACTTTGACCAGCCCGGGTGCCGGACTGCCGGTTCCCTGGCGGAGGCGTTGGCTCTGGCTGCCGGAGAAGATGTGTATATATCCGGCGGCAGCCGCCTGTACGAAGAGGCACTGCCCCTGGCAGATGTGCTGTATCTGACGGAAATAGAGAAAAAAATAGAAGGTGATACCTATTTTCCGGAATTTGATGCAGGAGAGTATGACAAAAAGACAGAAAAAAGACAGGACGGAGAAATTCCGTATACATATGTGACATATATCCGGCAATAACTAATTGAAAGTTTCGCCTTTTTATGGTACTATTTAAGTAGCAGTAATATGGTAGTCTCATAAGGAGGTCTCACATGGAACAGTTTTTTTCGGATGAGGACCTGATGGATCTGTTAGAGCAGTTGGATGAAGTGGAAATGACAGCCCCGCCGGAGGAACCGGATGAGGAAATGGAAGCTTCCAATCGACGCTATATGGAGATCATTAAGAAACATCAGGACGACTAGAAAACTCCAACTAATGGTTCGGGCAGGAATCCCCGTTCATTGGTTGGGGTTTTTGTTTTGCGTAAAAATAGCATATTGTGTCCCCTGCTTTAATATACTTAAAGAGCAATGCAAATCGATGACCGGATTGGAGGAGATGGGGGACATGGAGGAATTGTTAGAAGAAATACTGGCACAGTATGACCTGGAGGTAGATAAAATTGTCCGTACCCGGGGAGGGTGGCTTTTGTATACCGATGCAGGACTGTGTATGCTGCGGGAAGTGCAGCAAAAAGCAGAAGGATTTGAGTTTACAAGAAATGTGCGGGAATATTTAGAAAAGCAGGGATTGGAAGTGGACTGTCCCGTGGCCAATAAAGAGGAAGAGTATAAGACCCAGTGCCAGTGCGGAGAGGTGTATGCAGTCTACCGCTGGTATCCGGGGGAGCACTGTGATTTCAGGAAAAATGCACATTTGCTGCGGGCAGGGGAAAACCTGGGAAAACTTCACAGTCTGCTGAAGCAGTATCCCTGTGAACATAAACCGGCACAGACCCTTTTGCAGCAGATGGAGCGGTACAACCGGGAAATGAAGCGTGTTTTTTCCTACATGAAGGGGAAAAAGAGAAAAAGTCCGTTTGAGTATGGGGCGATGGAGAGTTTTCATCCTTTTTACAAACAGGCGTGGGATGTGACGAAGCGGCTTCAGGAGTGCGCCTACTACCAGCGCCATGCAGAGGAAAGTTTTTTGTGCCATGGGGAGTACAATTACCACAACCTGATCTTTCATGGAGCCAAGGTGTTTACCAGCGGATTTGAGCGGGTCACACCGGGGATGCAGCTGACAGATTTGGGGTATTTTGTCCGCAAAGTCATGGAAAAAAATAACTGGGATCCGGGCAAAGGAAGAGAGATCCTTCTGGGGTATGAAAAAGAGCAGCCGCTCAGTCAGGAACAGCGGGAGTTTGTGGGGATTTTACTGGCTTATCCAATGAAATACAGAAAACTCCTGAACCAATACATGAATGGCAAGAAATCCTGGATCTCCCAAAAGAGCATGGAGAAGCTAAACGGCGTGAAACAGCGAGAGCAGATGAAGATGAAGTATTTGAAAAACTTCCTCTGAATTCTTCAAGAATCAACTAGTCAGCACCCCTATAATATGCTATAATATCAGTAATAATCCCAAGGAGGAAGATACCATGAGATTCCTGAAATATTTGGGGTGTCTGACCGTAGTTTTTCTTTGCCTGACCGGTTGTGGAGCGGCGAAAGGGACACCGGTTTCCACAGCGACATCGTCGGCGGTAGAGACGCCGTCCCAGGAGACGGGAACCACCGGAGTGGTCAAGAAGATTGACACAGCGGCTCAGAAGATCACTTTTTACAATGTTTCGTTTAATACAGTAGAAGAATATCAATATAGCGGAGGGACGGAGATTTTATCCCAGAATTCAGTGGACAAGTCTATGTCCCAGGTGGAGCCGGGACAGGTGTACCGGTATGTGACAGGATCCGGCAGCCAGATGCTGACCAGAATGCAGGAGGCATCGGATATACAGCAGGTGCAGGAGGCGTCTGTGACGGTAGATGCTGAGAAGAAGCAGATCACGGTAAACGGGGAGAGCACTTATGCCTATACGGACAATCTGGTGGTGCTGTCCGATGGAGAGCCTATCGAGCCGTTGGAGATCCTTGACAGTGACCAGGTTACTTTCCGGGGAGTAAAAGGACTGGCGTATTCCCTTGTTGTGACCAGAGGACACGGGTATATCAAGCCTACCGGATACAAAGATTTTCTGGGAGGCACCTTGACGGTGGAAGGCGAGGCCATTGTGCCGGTTTCCAAAGAGATGCTTCTGATGGTGCCGGAGGGGCAGCAGAAGATGTCTATGGTCAATGGAGATCTTACCGGAGAGGTAGAGGTTCAGGTTAAGCGGGGACAAGTTACGAAGGTAAACATGAAAAAGTATCAGTCCCAGATGCCGGATACAGCCAGAGTTACCTTTGAGATACAGCCTCAGGGGGCTGAACTGTATGTGAATGGCAGTCTGACCGATTACAGCAAGAAGGTGCCGTTAAAGTACGGCAATCATTCTATTAAGGTTGTGCTGGAAGGATATAACGATTACAGCGGCGTGGTGACCATCAAGGATGCCGGGCCTACCGTCCGGATCAATCTGGCAGAACAGGACGCAGAGGTGGATTCCTCTGACAGCAGTTCTTCGGACTCATCCATCTCCTCCGATTCAGACAGCAGTAGCAGCCAGTCAGAACAGGAAAAGACCGACGCCGACCACAAGATCACAGTCAGTGCTCCGGCAGGAGCTGCCGTTTATGTTAATGGCACTTACAAAGGAGTGGCACCGTGCAGTTTCACAAAAGTGATCGGCAGTGTGACATTAACTCTTACCAAAGAAGGATACACGACCAAAAGTTACAGCGTTACCATTACGGATGATGCCCAGGACGTGAGCTGGAGTTTTCCGGACCTGGAAGCGGCATCCAGTCAGGGTTGACAAACGGCACAGCAGTACAAGCCGTTTTATATAAAAAGAATTTCATGCTGAAAAAGCAGCAGACAAGGAGGATATTATGGGTTATAAAGAGACTTACGAGGCATGGCTTGCAAATCCTTATTTTGATGAGGCAACTAAGGACGAACTGAAGGCTATCGCAGGGGATGACAAAGAGATCAAAGAGCGTTTTTATGCAGATCTGGAATTTGGTACAGCTGGTTTGCGGGGAATTATCGGAGCTGGTACAAACCGCATGAATATATATACGGTGCGTAAAGCGACACAGGGACTGGCAAACTATATTATCAGCCAGAAAGGCCAGGAAAAAGGCGTGGCCATTGCATTCGATTCCCGACGCATGTCACCGGAATTTGCTGATGAGGCAGCCTGCTGTCTGGCAGCCAATGGAATCAAAGCGTATGTATTTGAATCCCTGAGACCGACACCGGAGCTTTCCTTTGCAGTGAGAGAACTGGGATGTATTTCCGGTATTAACATTACAGCCAGCCACAATCCACCGGAGTACAATGGCTACAAAGTATACTGGGAAGACGGTGCACAGATCACACCACCTCATGACACCGGTATCATGGATGAGGTTAAGGCAGTGACAGATTATGCCACCGTGAAAACCATGGACAAAGAAGCTGCCATCCAGGCAGGATTATATGAGCAGATCGGACAGGCTGTGGATGACCGTTACATGGAAGAGTTGAAGAAAAATGTGCTTCATCCGAACTGCATCAAAAAAGCGTCCAAGGATCTGAAGATCGTTTACACACCACTGCACGGAACAGGAAATATTCCGGTCCGCCGTATTTTGAAAGAACTGGGATTTGAAAATGTATTTGTTGTACCGGAACAGGAACTGCCGGACGGCGAGTTCCCAACCGTCAGCTATCCGAACCCGGAGGCGGCAGAGGCGTTTGAACTGGCATTGAAACTGGCTAAGGAAAAGGATGCAGATCTGGTACTGGCTACAGACCCGGATGCAGACCGTCTGGGTGTATATGTAAAAGATACAAAATCAGGAGAGTATATCTGCCTTACCGGTAATATGTCCGGAAGTTTTCTGGCTGAGTATGAGATTGGCCAGAAAAAGGCACTGGAAGGAAGCCTGCCGGAAGACGGCGAGCTGATCAAGACCATCGTAACTACCAATCTGGTAGATGCCATGGCAAAATATTATGGAATCAAAGTGACAGAATGTCTTACCGGATTTAAGTGGATCGGCCGTGAGATCCTCCGTATGGAGACCAGTGGAAAAGGACAGTATCTCTTTGGCTTTGAGGAAAGTTACGGATGTCTGATCGGTACCCATGCAAGGGATAAGGATGCCATCGTAGCGTCTATGGCACTGTGTGAGGCAGCAGCATATTATAAACTCCGGGGTATGACCATCTGGGATGCTATGCTTGAGATGTATGAGCGTTATGGATATTATAAAGACAATGTGATCGCCATTACCCACAAGGGAATTGAAGGACTGGAGAAGATCAAATCCATTATGGATACACTCCGCAAAAATCCGCCAATGAAGTTTGGCAAGTATGATGTTCTTCGTACAAGAGATTACGATCAGGATGTGATCCGGGATGTGAAAACCGGGGAAACTACAACTACCGGAATACCAAAATCCAATGTACTGTACTTTGAATTAACAGAGGATGCCTGGCTGTGTGTAAGACCATCCGGTACAGAGCCTAAGATCAAGATCTACTTTGGCGTTGTGGGAAGCAGTCTGGAAGATGCAGATGCGAAGTCAGAAGAACTGGCTGAAGTAGTACAGAAGATGCTGGCTGAGATGTAGAGGTCGGAGAAATAAAATGGATGTGCCCAGGGGAAATGCGCCGGGAGGCGTATTTTCCCATTTTTATCAAGGCACTTCAGAAGGGAGGACATATGAATCAGTATTTGGAGCAGTGGGTTGGCAAAGAGCTGACCAAAGAACTGGAAGAAGGCATCATCAATGCACCACAGGATCTGCTTGGAAGCCATATTTATAAAGAACCGGGAGTACAGATTTTTACCGCATATCGTCCCTGTGCGTGGAATGTGTGGCTTTTGGACGGAAAAGGCGAAGTTGTAGGGGAAATGGAGCCCATGGAACTGGAGGGGATGTTTGGTTATGTGATCGAGAAGAAAACCAAACGCCTTACAAAATATGCATTCCGCGTTAAATACGGCGAGGATGATATAATTGATATAGAAGATCCTTACGCGTTCCCAAGAACGATCACTGAGTTTGACCGTTATATTTTTGGCGAGGGCAGAAATTATAAAATATATGAAAAATTAGGCGCACACCGGGAGAAAGTGTCCGGCGTGGAGGGAACCCGTTTTGCTGTGTGGGCACCGGATGCCCGCAGTGTCAGCGTGGTAGGAGATTTTAATATGTGGGATGCCCGCCTGCACAAGATGATGCTTCACGGAGAAAGCGGTATTTTTGAACTGTTTGTACCGGGAGCGTGGGAAGGTGCCGTTTACAAGTATGAGATCACGGCCAGAGATGGCAGCAAAGTGATGAAGACAGATCCTTACGGTAATTATGCGGAAGTGCGCCCGGGCAATGCTTCCCGGATCACAGACCTGCGTGGGTATAAATGGCAGGACAGTGCCTTTATGAAGAAAAGAAACAGCATCAAGCCGGAAGAGCGGGACCGTATGCCGATGAACATTTATGAAGTGCATCTGGCTTCCTGGAAAAAGCGCATTGAAGACGATGATAATGGCAACTACAGTTACAGAGAACTGGCATCCATGCTGGGAGATTATGTAGTGGATATGGGATATACCCATGTAGAACTGATGGGAATCGCCGAGTATCCATTTGACGGCTCCTGGGGATATCAGGTGGGATGCTATTACGCACCTACCAGCCGTTATGGTACGCCAAAAGACTTTATGTATTTTGTGGATGAACTGCATAAAAGAGGGATCCAGGTGATCTTGGACTGGGTACCGGCACATTTTCCAAAGGACGAGCATTGTCTGGGGCGTTTTGACGGCCTGCCGCTGTATGAGTATGCAGACAGCCGCCGGGGTGAGCATCCGGACTGGGGCACCTATATCTTTGATTATGGCCGCAGGGAAGTGGTGAACTTTTTGATCGCCAATGCTTTGTTCTGGGTGGAAAAATTCCACATTGACGGACTCCGGGTAGATGCGGTGGCATCCATGCTGTATCTGGATTACGGCAAGCAGGATGGAGAATGGCTTCCCAACAAAGACGGTGGAAATGAGCATTATGAAGCAGTAGCGTTTTGCCGCCAGTTAAATGAAGTCATGAACAAGGAACATCCGGGAGCCTATATTATTGCAGAGGAGTCTACCGCCTGGCCGGGAGTAACAGCACCGGTGAAGGATAAGGGACTTGGTTTTTCTTACAAATGGAATATGGGCTGGATGAACGATTTTCTGGAGTACATGAAACTGGATCCGTATTTCAAGCAGTTTCATCATGGACAGCTGTGTTTCAGCATTGATTATTATTTAAGTGAAAAATATGTGCTGGTTCTTTCCCATGACGAGGTGGTTCATGGCAAGTGTTCTCTGCTGAACAAGATGCCGGGACTGGAAGGGGATAAATATGCGGCACTGAGGGCTGCGTATGGATTTTTCTATGGCCACCCGGGTAAAAAACTTTTGTTTATGGGACAGGAATTTGCCCAGAAGCGGGAGTGGGCCGAGTACCGCAGTCTGGATTGGTTTTTGCTGGATGAGGATGTACGCCACCGTCAGATGCAGGACTATATCCGTGAGTGGAACCGTCTGTACAAAAAATACGATGCCCTGTATTACAATGATTTCGATGTGATGGGATTTGAGTGGATGGACTGTGACCATCCGGAGACCAGTACCGTGGCATTTGTAAGACGAGGCCGTACAGCGAAAAAGCAGCTGATGATTGTGACAAACTTTACACCGGTAGAGCGGGATGAATATCATGTTAAGGTGCCGTGTAAGGGAAGCTTCCGGGAAATCCTTAATTCCGATGAAGAGCGGTTTGGCGGACAGGGACGCTGCAATGAAAAAGCGTTAAAGGCAGCAGCCGTTCCAAAGCAGGGAGAGATCCCGGCTCATTATGAGATCTGTATGAAAGTGCCGCCACTGGCAGCCGTTGTACTGGAGTACGACTATATCACAGAGTAAGAAATGACAATATAAGAAAATAAAAAGAAGGTCCTTCGCTTAAGAGGGATCTTCTTTTTATGACATTAATAAACAAAAGTCGGCGTGACGGGATTCGAACCCACGGCCTCTTCGTCCCGAACGAAGCGCTCTACCAAACTGAGCCACACGCCGAACAACATATCTATTATATAACGGCTGATGTAAAAAATCAAGAATAAAAAAGAATTAAAAATAAATTAAAAAACCTTTATACTTTTTTAAGCAAGTGTGATATAATGTAAACAGTGAATTGGAAATATGAAGAAAGGAGGAGGCGAAACATGATCTTAAGAAAGTTTGGAGTGAAGGTTTTAAGGGAGAGAAATGCCTATTGGGAAGCAGTAAATGTTATGGGCGAGACCTATTGTAAGATTGCTTTTTTGAACTTAAGGTCAGGCAGCTGCCGTTATATCAAAACGGATCCTCAGGAGTTGGAGCGCATTGGCATAAAGCAGCGCCGGGACGGCTCGCTGAATTATGAAGAGTGGAAGAAAAAAGTAGCGGCAGATTTGATCCATCCGGATTTTCGCACGCATTTTCTGGAGAAATTTTCTCTGGCCACTCTGAGGGAGTATCTTCAGAGTGATGATGAGAGTATGAAAATGCGGTATTTACGCTGGGATCTGCAGCAGCGGCGGTATCTGTGGGTAGAGACCGAGTTTCGCAGGCGGAGTGTTGAATCGGATGAAGTGATTCTGTATGTAAAGGATATCAGCAAGGAGCAATATCTGGAAAAGAGTTACCAGCAGGCGGTTCAGTCCGAGAGAAAACAGAAAGAAATGGCCGTACAGGTCCGCAACAATATATTAATGAGGATGTCAAAAAATCTTCAAGTGCCGGCAAGGGAGATCGGGGGAGCAACCCAGCAGGCGGGAGTTGCACTTCTCAAAAGGGATGATAAGAAGGTGACCTATTTTCTGAAACAGATTCGGGGGCTGGCAGATTATCTGGCCGAAGTTGCAAGGGATATGGAAGATGTAAATAAGATTCAACAGGGAGAATTAGAATTGGAAAAGAAGAATTTTGATGTACAGGAACTGGCACGGGATTGTGATGCCTTTTTCAGACAATGCAGTAAAGGAAAACGGATTTCCTACATGTGGGTAGGAAACTTAAACGGGGTTTATTATGGGGACAAGCAGAGGATTGAACAGCTTTTGTTTAACCTGATTGAAAATGCGATTAAGTTTAATAAGCCGGGCGGCGGTGTGTATGTGGCGGTGTCTCAGAAAGGCGATGATTTTGAATTTATCGTGAAAGACAATGGCCCGGGTATAGAAAAAATCGAACAGGCCATGCAGCCTTACAGTAAAGAAGGCGATCAGTCGTCATACGACGGCACCGGTATCGGAATTGGCCTGGCTGTGGCCCAGGGGATCGTAGAGGCTATGGAGGGACATATGGAAGTGAAGAGCAGAAAGGATTATGGCACGGAGGTCCGTGTTTCCTTTGGCTTGAAAAAAGAATGTGTTGGATAAGAGAGTGAAGATGGAGGATATATGATGAGAAAAGTAGTATCAGTATTATTGATGATTTGTATGCTGTTTGGGGCAACATACCAGGGACAAGTTGTAAAAGGTGCGTCCAAGGAAAAAGTAATAAAGTGTGATGGCTTTGAAGTCAGATATGAGATTAGCTCGATATGGAATAATGGATATATTGGTAATGTATATATTACCAATACTGGGAAAGAGACTATTGAAAATTGGGAATTGTCTTACCAGTCGGTAGATCAATACACCAATATATGGAATGGCACAATTGAGTACCGGAGTGCGAAGTATTACAATATTAAAAATGCTGGGCATAATCAAAATATTAAACCGGGAGAAACTGTTTCGTATGGTTTTCAGGCCAGTTATAATGGGAAAGATGCAGATATACCAGATGAATTCAAGTTGGTAGGAGATCATTTGGTAGTCAGCAGAAAGGATTGCGTGCCTAAATTTGAAGTTGTAAATTCGTGGAATACAGGTTGTATTATGAATGTGTCTTTGTATAATAACTCAGACAAAAATATCGAGGATTGGGCACTGGATTGTGATTTCGACTTTGATATTGATAATATATGGAGAGCGTCTATAATTAACCATGAGGGCAATCACTACACTTTTAAAAATTGTGAATACAATTCTGTGATACGGCCAGGGGAAACAGAAACTTTTGGAATGCAGATTCATTTTGCAGAAAATACGGCGTTTAAAGTTCCTTACAATGTTACATTGAGACAGTATCGAAAAGATGATTTTTACATGGATTTTGATAAAAATTGGAATAATACAATGATTCGATCTGATGATGCAAATGTAAGAGCAGCGGCGCAAAAGAATAAAAACACCATCAAGGTATGTATAGTTGATTCGGGGATTGATTATTCGTCTAATATAAAGGTAAAAGAATCTGCCAATTTTGTAGAAAGTTACACAGAAAAAAATCCTATATTTTCTGATTTGTCTGGTCATGGTACGGCAGTGGCAGGTATACTGGCTTCAGATTCTACAAAAAATGGGGATGTTTACGAGTTTGATAACAAATATCTTAAACAATTGACAACGGAAAAAGTAAGTGGTGTTAATCCATACATACAATTATATTCTGCAGAGGTATTGGATGAAAGTAACAAAACAACTGTGAACCAGATGGTTAAAGGGATTGATTGGGCTATCGAAAAAGGCGTCAATATTATTAACATTAGTTGTGGTTTAAGCAAGGATTCTAAAAAATTGCATAATGCAATAAAGAGAGCCTATAACAAAGGAATTTTGATTATTGCATCTGCTGGTGCAGGTAAAAAGATTCAATATCCGGCTAAATATTCTGAAGTAATGGCTGTTGGTGCTGTGAAATGTGACGGGATAAGAATGCAGGATTCTCCAGTGGGTAAAGAAATAGAGGTTGTTGCACCGGGTGAAGATGTAACGACATATGGACCATTTGGGATTTTAACAAATGAATCTGGAACAAGTATGGCGGCACCGCATGTATCAGCTTTGGCGGCATTGTTGTGGCAACAGGATAAGAGCAAGTCCGCAGATTTTATTCGCAAACTTATAACAAATACAGCACATGATTTAGGCGAAAGCAATAAATTTGGTGCAGGTCTTATCGATTGTGCTTATGCACTACAACAATATGATAACTTTTCAAAGTCGTATTCAACAGCAAAATTAAGTGCAGAGGTTGGGGAAAATGATAATCCGCTCATGTTGTTTGATGTTAGTGTTGTGAGAGGATTTTGGGGAGGAACAGGTCATCAAAGGCTAGTAGTGAGGAGACTTAAAACTATGAAAGATGGGGCTGTTTGGCCAGACGATGTCCGATCAAAAGTCAAAGGAATGGTTGCTCATCCTGAATTTCATGGTTATTTTAAGAAAGATTATGTTGCATCGTATATTTACATTACCAAAGTAGCGGCGCAGATGTACAAAAAAAATAAATATTTAAAAGCAACTAGTTCCTTTGAAAAACAAGTAAAAAAAGCAGCACAGCGAGGAATTAAAAAAAATAATATTAGAGGAAAAGAAGAAAAAGCATCATTTATATATGGAATGGCATTGCACACAGCTGCGGATACCTTTTCACATAGTACAACAGGTGTTAGTGGGCAGAATCGTGCTGCATTAAAGAAAAAGACAGTAAAATATCTGGCGAGTAAGTGGGGAACTATAAAACATGGTCCGAAAAACAAAAAAACGGGTAAATACTATGCGAAGAAGAATATGGCAGATAGTTCCAAATGTATACCAAGTCGATATCAAAAAGGAGCAAAAAAGGTGTGTAACGCAATTATTAACCAAGCTGTAGTAACACATAAAGTTGCTACAAATAAAGCTTTTCAAACGGTTGGTTACTATAAAAGTGTAGCTTCTGCAAAAAAATTGAAAACTAGTGAGGGAGATACTAAGAAAAAAATAAATTACTTAATCAATTCATACGGATTGTACAATCTGGACAAATATCTAAAACCAGGGAAAAATAAAAAATTAAAGGCTGTAGTGAAAAATATGGCAAATTGTTATGTAAAAGGAGTAGTAACACAATGGAAAAAATGATACCAGCAATCTTGATTTTATGCTTATGTCTTATGCCTGTACAAATCCAGGCGAAGAGTGTCACCAGCGGAACGGATAACAACGGAAATAAGTGGACTTACCATACCAGTACCAAGACGCTCACGTTTACAGGAAACAAAGCCATTTCGGATTTTGCAATGAATGGACATGACAGAGAACCATCTTGGTACAGGTGGAGCGATAAAACGGAACATATAGTGATTGAAGAAGGGATAACAGGTATAGGAAGTGAGGCGTTTAGTTCGTTTACGGAGACAAAAAGCATAACGATGGGAGAGTCGGTAAAGAGAATAAATAGAATGGCTTTTTGGGCAAATGTTAGTTTGAGAGAAATAAAGTTGTCGTCAAACATAACTGTAATCCAGGGTGATGCGTTGTCAGGCGGAAGAGAACTTGAAACTATAAAACTGCCTATGCGTCTCAGAAAAATGTGTAGTCTTTCGGGCCAGGAAAAACTTGAAAAAATTGTGATGCCAGACTCTATAACCAATATGCAATCAGCAATGTTTTCTGAGTGCAAAAAATTAAAATATATCAAGTTGCCTGCAAAGATTAGAAAAATTAAGTCATATGATTTTGCAGGATGTAAAAAACTCAAAAAACTAACCATTCCCAAAAGTGTTAAGACAGTGAGTATGTCGGCGTTTGCTGGCTCTGGATTAAAAAAGATTGTTCTGCCTGAAAATGTAACTACAATAAAAAATGGTGATGCAGGAAGAAAGGTCTTTAAATACATAAAGGGGATAAACTACCCCACCAAAAATCTTCGAATGATTGAGATTCATTCTAAAAAGGTAAAGAGTATACAGAAAAATTCTTTTTCGGGTTTGTCATCAAAGGTTGTAATCAAAGTGCCGAAAAGTAAGAAAAAGAAGTATACAAAAATGTTGCGAAAAAGCGGCTTGAGTAAGAAGGTAAAGATTTGTAGTAATGACGAAGGAAAGACACCTTGGTAAGGATTGGATAAGTCAGAATAAATCATTGAAAATCTATAGGAAGAATGCTAAAATATCGTTAGATTTTGATAAATAAGGAACAAAAGAATGTATTAGAATCGTAAGATATATTGTATAAAAATCAAGGTATAGGAGGGACAAATGGAAAATAGTATTGTGTATCATGGAAGCAATGTAGAAGTGTCTATTCCGCGTATCCTCCAGAATGGTTTCTACAAAGATTTCGGATATGGTTTTTATTGCACTAGTTATGAAAAACAGGCAAAGCGCTGGGCAATGACAAAAAAAGGTGCGTCTGTAATGAATAGATATGAATATATGCCACGGCAGGATTTGAAAATATTAAAATTTGATGAAATGACAGACGAGTGGCTTGATTTTGTGGCAGATTGCAGGCGGGGAATTGAGCACGATTATGATATCGTTGAAGGACCTATGGCAGATGATCAAATTTGGAATTTTGTGGAAGGATTTGTTGATGGCAGGGTTCCCAGAGATGCGTTTTGGGGACTTGTAAGGTTTAATTACCCGACTCATCAAATGGCATTCTGTACAGAAGCAGCACTAAAAACACTGACTTTCAAAGGAAGCGAGAAAATATGAAAAATAAGTATTTCCCGGACGAAGATATAACAGAAGACGATCTCTATTTCGTATGTTATATGATAGAGCGTGTAGCAAGGCATATTAAGCAGAAAAATAAGTATGTTGTCAATACAATTGGCCGTGATGGTTTTTACCATCTGCTTAGTTGTGCCAGTGCATTGCATTGTGAAAATCCATTAAAAGTGGAACACGACTGGATAGAGGATTATTCTTTAAAAGATGGAAATTACGACATAACGGCGGTTGATAGAGAATTGGCGGAGATTATTCCATCGCCTCTTGATATGGGGGCTGTGTACCAGCGTTTGATCCGAGATACCATGGATTCCAAGGAAGATTATGTGGATGGAATTATGAGGGTGTATAACGATGAAATTTGTGATGTGATTGACAATTATAATTGCAGTGCATTTTATGAACCGTCCTATGTGATTGCGAGAGCTTATCAGAATGGCGGATTTTAGCCCGGATAAAAATCAAAAAGAGCAGAGCACCAAAGCCTGGTGTCTCTGCTCTTTGCAATTTCACTTCTATTATTCAAAATAGTCAATCTGCATAGCGTGTTTTACTTCGGCCAATGTCTGAGCGGCTACTTCCTTGGCACGGATGCTTCCCTGATGCAGAATTTCCATGATCGCCGGAATATCTTTTTCCAGTTCTTTCCTTCTTGCCTGGATTGGGGAAAGGTTTTCCATCAATACACTGTAAAGGAATTTCTTTACTTTTACATCCCCCAGACCGCCACGGGTGTAGTGGTCTTTCAATTCCTGAAGATTCTGATATTCAGGAAGGTATTCTGCAAAATAGTCATCATTGCAGAAGGCATCCAGATAGATAAATACGCAGTTGCCATCCAGTTTGCCCGGATCCTCAATGCGGATATGGTCTGGATCTGTGTACATACTCATGACTTTCTTGCGGATCACTTCCGGTTCGTCTGCCAGGTAAATGCAGTTGCCCAGAGATTTGCTCATCTTGGCCTTGCCATCTGTACCCGGGAGACGCATACATGCCTGATTCTCAGGCAGCAGGGCCTTTGGCTCTACCAGAACTTCATCATAAGTGCCGTTAAAACTGCGGACAATCTCTCTGGCCTGTTCGATCATAGGAAGCTGGTCTTCGCCCACTGGTACGATGTTCGCTTTAAAAGCCGTGATATCGGCAGCCTGGCTGATCGGATATGTAAAGAAACCTACCGGGATGCTGGACTTGAAGCCGCGCATCTGAATCTCACTTTTTACCGTAGGGTTACGCTGCAAGCGGGAAACGGTTACCAGGTTGCTGTAGTAAAAAGTCAGTTCAGTCAGTTCAGATACATAAGACTGAACGAAAAGATTTGACTTTTCCGGATCCAGTCCACAGGAAATGTAATCCAGTGCTACTTCTGAAATGTTGCTGCGGACTTTCTCTGGATTGTCTGCGTTGTCTGTCAGTGCCTGGGCATCTGCGATCATAATGTAAATTTTATCGAATTCACCGGAATTTTGTAATTCCACTCTTCGTTTCAAAGATCCTACATAATGTCCTACATGCAATCTTCCCGTAGGACGATCCCCTGTTAAAATTATCTTGTCCATATTTCCTCCAATTGGGGTCTTGACCCCTTTCTAATATATAAAATACATTTTACGAGGAAATGTAAGGGGTGTCAAGGTTTCCGGGATAAATGTTTGCCGAAAATTTTGCCGTAGGTTACGCTTCGCACAACTGAAAAAATGTTTCATGGATCCTTGTATCCGGAGAAAGTTCCGGGTGAAAGGACAGACCGATCTGGTTTTCATATCTGACTGCCACCGGGTGGTCGTCTACGGAAGCCAGCACATCCACCTGGGGAGAGGTCTGGGCAATATAAGGCGCACGAATAAAGACCATAGGGAACTGACCGTAACCTTTCATAGGATAAGCTCCGGCAAAACTGCCAAGCTGCCGTCCGTACGCATTTCGACGCACGGTAACAGGCAGTGTACCCAGATGTTTCTCGCTGCTTCCCTCAATGGACTGGGCCAGCAGGATCAGTCCGGCGCAGGTGGCAAGGACAGGCAGGCCGGAGAGGATTTTTTCCTGAACCGGTGTAAAAAGATCCAGTTTGTGGAGAAGTTGTCCCTGGACGGTACTTTCCCCGCCGGGCAGAACGATGCCGGCAAGGTCTTTCAGATCTTTTTTCTGGCGGATCTCAACACATTCCGCACCCAGACTTTCCAGTATTTTTTTATGCTCGATAAAGGCGCCCTGGAGGGCCAGTATTCCTACTTTTGCCATTTGGATCAGATCCCCCGTTCTTCCATGATCAGTTTGATCTCGGATTCATTGATACCTACCATAGCCTCCCCCAGATCTTTGGAAAGGTCTGCGATGAGAGACGCATCGGTATAGTTGGTTACTGCCTGTACAATGGCAGAAGCCCGCTTCTCCGGATTGCCGGATTTGAAAATGCCGGATCCTACAAAGACACCTTCTGCACCCAGCTGCATCATCAGGGCGGCATCGGCTGGTGTAGCGACACCGCCGGCAGCAAAGTTGACCACCGGAAGACGGCCTTCTTTGTAGACAGAAAGAACCAGTTCATAAGGAACCTGAAGTTCTTTTGCTTTTTCAAATAATTCATCTTCCCGGAGAGAGGTGATCTCCCGGATCTGGGCGTTCATTTTGCGCATATGGCGGACAGCCTGGACAACATCACCAGTTCCCGGCTCCCCTTTGGTACGGATCATAGAGGCACCTTCCTGGATGCGCCGCAGTGCTTCTCCCAGGTCTCTGGCACCGCAGACAAACGGTACACGGAACTGCTTTTTGTCGATGTGGTACACA
This sequence comes from Eubacterium sp., assembly GCA_034089785.1. Lineage (GTDB taxonomy): Bacteria > Bacillota > Clostridia > Lachnospirales > Lachnospiraceae > Eubacterium_F. The sequence goes on along the minus strand of JAXDTV010000072.1, from coordinate 34,891 downwards.
TCATCGGCCGGAGAGAGGACTTCGGATTCGTCAATGTAGTCAATTTCAATAGCTTCCAGAATCTGTGCCTCTACAAAATGTCCGATACGGCATTTTGCCATAACCGGGATGCTGACAGCCTCCTGGATTCCCTGGATCATCTTGGGATCGCTCATGCGGGACACGCCGCCGGCTGCACGGATATCCGCCGGGATCCGCTCCAGTGCCATAACGGCGCAGGCACCGGCTGCTTCAGCGATGCGTGCCTGTTCCGGTGTGGTTACATCCATAATGACACCGCCCTTAAGCATCTGTGCCAGTCCTTTATTTAATTCATATTGTGATTGTATTTCGCTCATTTGTGATTGCCTCCTTGCGTTTTGATGGTATTTATAGTACGATAAAACTGGTGTTAAAGAAATAATCAAAACAGAAGTTTTTTTCATGCCAGACAGAAAGGAAAAACCATCATGCTCACATATGATCTGGAACAGGCCACAGGGCCTTTATATCAATACATTTACCAATGCCTGAAGGACGATATTATGACAGGAGGACTGCAGGCGGGTGACAAACTTCCCTCCAAGAGAACTTTTGCCAGGAATCATGGTATTAGTACCATTACGATTCAGAATGCATATGACCAGTTGATCAGTGAAGGGTATATTTATACTGTGCCGAAGAAGGGATATTATGTGGCGAAGATCCGGGGAATGAGGCAGGTTCCCAAAGAGACGAACCTGTCTCTCAATATACAGAGGCAGGAAAAGAAAGTGGAGTACGCCGTTGACCTGTCGGATAACCGTATGTCACCGGAGCGGTTTCCATTTACCGTGTGGGCGAAGATCGGCAGAGAGATCATGTCGGATCATAAAAGAGAGTTGATGGAACCTTCCCCGGCTGGGGGGACGAGGGCTTTGCGGGAGGCGGTTGCAGAGCATTTGAAGTCTTACCGTGCCATGCTGGTGGATCCGGATCAGATCGTGGTGGGTGCGGGAACGGAGTATTTGTATAGTCTGCTGGTCCAGCTTTTGGCTCCCAGATCCACTTATTGTCTGGAGGATCCGGGGTATAAAAAAATCGCCCAGGTGTACAAGCGGTGCGGCGTTACCTGCCGGTACGGGCGGCTGGATGACCAGGGCATTACCGTGGATTCTTTGAAGCGGTCCGGTGCGGATATTGCCCACATCAGCCCCAACCATCATTTTCCAACCGGTATCACCATGCCGGCCAGCCGTCGTTATGAGGTGCTGGCGTGGGCCAATGAGAAAGAGGGCAGATACCTGATTGAGGACGATTACGATAGTGAGTTCCGGCTGGGAGGCCGCCCGGTTCCTACGCTGTTTAGCATTGATGCCTGCGAAAAAGTAATTTATATGAATACTTTTTCCAAGTCCCTGACCCCTACCATCCGGATTAGTTATATGGTGCTGCCGGTGCATCTGGCTAACCGCTTTTACGAGGAACTTAGTTTTTATTCCTGCACGGTGTCCAACTTTGAGCAGTACACCCTGGCGGCGTTTATCAAACAGGGGTATTTTGAAAAACATATCAATCGGATGCGGCTGTATTACGCCAGACAGCGGCAGAAGATCAAGGAAGTGCTGGAGAAAGGGGCACCGGGGCTTTCCTGTGAGATCCGGGAAAATGATTCCGGCCTGCATTTCCTGCTTCAGTTAAAGACGGATCTGACGGACCGGGAAGTAGTAAAAAAACTGGCGGAGCAGGGGGTGCGGGTGCATGCTTTGTCGGAGTATTATGCAAAAAAAGAAAGTGAAGAGCATTTTTTCATTATCAATTATTCCAATCTGGATGTAGAGAAAGCGGTGGCTGCCATGGAAAAAATTGCCTATGTAACAGGAGGAAAGTTATGACGCAGGATGAGATTTATATGGGAGAGGCGATCAAGCAGGCAAAGCGGGCGTATCGAAGAGAAGAGACGCCCATCGGCTGTGTGATCGTGTATCAGGATAAAATCATTGCCAGAGGATATAATAAAAGAAACTGGAAGAAAAACACGCTGGCCCATGCAGAGATACTGGCTATCAATAAAGCCAGCAGAGAACTGGGGGACTGGCGGCTGGAGGACTGTACTATGTATGTGACGCTGGAGCCATGCCCCATGTGTGCCGGGGCCATTGTACAGGCCAGGATCCCCCGGGTGGTGATCGGCAGCATGAACCCGAAGGCCGGGTGCGCCGGATCAGTGCTGAACCTGCTGCAGCAAGATGGGTTCAACCACCGGGCGGAAGTTGTCACCGACGTCCGGGGAGAAGAATGCAGCCAGCTGATGAAAGGGTTCTTTAAGGAACTGCGGCTGCGAAAGAAAGGCGGGTGAAAAGGTCCTGGCCGGTGGGCGCTTTTCCCCAGGAACATAGCCAATTCCCCTTTCTTCCGGTGAGCGGGATGCTGTGCCCGATATTGGGGGCTTTTATCGTACCAGTAATGGATCGGAAAAGATTTGTGTGAAGTGAGTACAAAGACGCAAGTATCTGGCATGCGTTTTTTGCATGCCGATACTTCTGCGCCTTTGTCGTAGCGAAAGCGCTCACGGAACACAAACTTTTCCAATCCATTACGGAAGAACAAAACATCCCCCAATATTTGGCACAAACCAGAGGTTGACAATTCCGCGCAAAATAGGTATACTCTAATAGATAATGTCAAATTTCCGTACAGCTGGGGAGTTAGCGGTGCCCTGTACCTGCAATCCGCTACAGCAGGAGTGTTGCCCTATCGAGGGTTTTGGAACAAAGCGCTGCCCGGAGTAAGTGGCGTTGAAGTTTGGGTCTTGTGCAACAGGAACTTGCGAACCGTGTCAGGTCAGGAATGAAGCAGCACTAAGCAAAACTTTCTGTGTGACGCGAGGAAGCCTGGACGGAGTCAACTGCTTCGGTAACGGCTTTAGACCATCATTCGACATAGGGCGTACGGATTTATATATAAGCAGGATTTACCTGGTCTCCTGACATATGGGTGCAGGGGATTTTTTTTGATTAAGAGGAAACAAACGATACTGTTTTTATTTACAAGGGGTCGATGTACATGGGCAAGCGGCAGGAAATGGCACGAAAAGGTGCTTTGGTAAGAGACTTGATTGATGACAATCAGTATATAGAGGCCTTACAGGTTCTGGATGAGATGGATCTGGAGGCGGTGGAGTCCACGGCTGATCTGAATTTATTTGCAGATCTGTATGAAAAAGCAGAGCGTATAGATAAGAAAAAAGACATATATTATATTTTATATAAAAGAAACCATTCCCGCTATGTTCTGAACCGGCTTCTGCGCCTGGTCCTGCGCATGGGCGATATGGAAGAGGCCAGAGAGCTGTTCTTGACCTATGAAATGGCAGGGGATGTGACACTGGATACCTACGAACTGAGGTATATGCTTGCCAAGGCAGAAGGTGCATCCCGCAAGGTGTTGATCGATATCCTTCAGGAATTGAAAAAAGAAGAATACACAGAAGAATGGGGCTATCAGCTTGCCAGACTGTATGAGCAGGAAGGCAGACAGCAGGAGTGTATTGCGGAATGTCAGGATCTGATCCTCTGGTTTGGAGAGGGAAAGATTGTAGACAAGGCCAGAGATCTTCTGAGCCGGTGCCTGCAGCCAGACTGGCAGCCGCCAAAGGATGAAGAGATACCGGAGCCGGAAGAACCGGAAAAGGTAGATATGATTCCGTATGCATCCGAGCCTGTCCGTGTCCGGGAAGTGAACTGGGATGAGGACGAAGATGAGGAAGAGGATATAGACGAGGACGAAGAACTCGAGGAAATCGACGAGCTCGAAGAAGAGGAAGAAGCAGAAGCACCGGATGATGCTGAGGACGCAAAAAAAGAAACTGCTGAAAGGGCAGAGGAATCCGGTAAAGCACCGGAGCCTGCCCGCGAGTTGATCGTAGAACCTGGGCTGGAAGAAACGGTACCGGAAGAGACAGAAGAGAAGCCGCACAAGGACAAAAAACTGGGTGCCCTCAGCCGGATCCGTGACTTCTTCCATATGAGTCTGGAACTGGATCCGGAATTCTTTGAAGAAGAGGAAGAAGAGGAAGAAGAGGCTGAAACCGAAGAAGCAGAGGAAATGTCGGAAGACCGGCAGGTAGAAGCAGAAGAGCCACAGCAGGCGGAGGAACCGGAAGAACCGGCAAAACCTGCAGAAGAGGCAATTCGCGAGAGAAAGAAATTCCTGTCCGGTGACACACAGAAACTGGAGCCGGTTGCCCAGCTGGAGGTAGAAGAGGAACGCCAGGAACAGCTGGAGGTGGAGGCAGTCAGCCAGCCGGTACAGTTAGAAGTGCAGGAAGAGAAAAAGGCTGCGTCGGTAGAGACCATCGTGGAACCGGTGCCGGCACCGATCGCAGAAGATCTGCCGGAAGAACTGGAAGATATATCGGAGCACGGTATTTCATACCGCACTTTGAAGGGAACCATACTGCGTCTGGGACGCTGTCAGGACAGAGCGCATTTTGTGTTTGCCGGCGGCGAGGACCGGATCACACTGGCAGTAGCCAAGCGTGTGACCAAAGAACTGAACAAAATAGGTTATTTTTCAGCGGGCAGTATTAACCGCATAGCGGCATCCAAACTCAATGCATTGGAGATCACAGACCAGACAGACAAATTGGTAGGATGCTGTACATTGATCACCAGCGCACCGGAATTAAGTAAAAAATCGGTATACGATCTGATTCACTGCATGAAGCAGTACAAAGAAAAGATCGTCATTATGTTTACGGGACCGTTTGATGAGATGGACTGCTTTTTGTCCATTTATCCGGAACTGGCTGAGTTGATCGACTACAAAGTAAGAATGTAGATGTGAGGATATAAAATGGAGAAGAAACAAAGTTGGAAACCGGGCAATATGCTGTACCCGGTACCGGCAGTTATGGTAAGCTGCGGGGATAAAGAAGGAAATAAAAATATCATTACCATTGCCTGGGCAGGAACCATCTGCTCCGATCCGGCTATGGTGTCTATTTCCGTGCGGCCGGAGCGTCATTCCTACAAGATGATCCGGGAAAGCGGTGAGTTTGTCATCAACCTCACCACCAGAGACCTTGCGTATGCAACGGACTGGTGCGGAGTTAAAACCGGAGCAAAAGTAGATAAATTCAAAGAAATGAAGCTGACACCGGCACCGGCGGAGAAGATGCAGTATGCGCCGTTGATCGAGGAAAGCCCGGTAAACATTGCCTGCAAAGTCAGACAGGTGCTGGAACTGGGAAGCCACCACATGTTTGTAGCAGAGGTAGTGGCGGTGCAGGTAAGCGAAAAGTACATGAACGAGACAGGTAAATTTGAACTAAACGAGACAGACCTTGTAGCCTATTCTCACGGTGAATATTTTGTGCTGGGAGAAAAACTCGGGAAATTTGGTTATTCTGTTAAAAAAACCAAGTGATTTTTTAGTAAAAGTATTGAAAATGTCGTTTTACAAACAATAAAAATGTGTTATACTTGAGTAGTATATTGATATGTTTCTATCAACTGGAGGTCAAGATGAAACAGTATATTCTTAAAGGTGGTACACCGTTGCGTGGGGAAGTAACCATCGGTGGTGCCAAGAACGCTGCGCTGGGGATAATCGTAGCGGCAATCATGGCTGACGAGCCAGTAAAAATTGAAAATCTGCCGGATGTAGATGATGTCCGGGTTTTATTAGATGCAATTGAAAGTATAGGAGCTATTGTAGAAAGACTGGATCCACATACAGTCCGTATCAATGGTGCGCTTATTAATGATGTCAATGTAGAAGAAGATGCGATCCGCAAGATCCGTGGATCCTACTATCTGGTAGGTGCTCTTCTTGGAAAATACAAAAAAGCGATGGTGGCACTGCCGGGTGGATGCCAGATCGGAAGCCGTCCTATCGACCAGCACATCAAGGGATTTGAGCAGCTGGGAGCCAAGGTGACGATCCACCACGGCAAGATCGATGCCAGAGCGGAAGAACTGACAGGAAACCATATTTATCTGGACTGCCCTAGTGTAGGAGCTACCATTAACATTATGATGGCTGCCTGTATGGCACCGGGCAAAACAATCATCGAAAATCCGGCCAAAGAGCCGCACATTGTAGATGTTGCCAGTTTCCTCAACAGTATGGGAGCCAACATCAAAGGAGCCGGTACAGACGCTATCCGTATCCGCGGCGTGGAGAAACTCCACGGAAGTGAGTATTCCATCATTCCGGATCAGATCGAGGCGGGCACTTATATGCTGGCGGTAGCGGCAACCCGTGGAGATGTATATATCAAAAATGTAATTCCGAAGCATCTGGAAGCCATTACAGCCAAGCTTACAGAGATTGGTGCAGAAGTGGAAGAGTTTGACGACTGCGTTCGTGTGAAAGCGGACAAACGCCTGTCATATGCCAATGTAAAGACAATGCCATATCCTGGATTTCCTACCGATATGCAGCCGCAGATGACTACACTGCTGGCACTGTCAGAGGGAACCAGTATCGTGACAGAGACGATTTTTGAAACAAGACTTAAGTATGTCAGTGAACTTCGACGCATGGGAGCCAATATTGCCGTAGAGGGCAATGCGGCGTTTATCACCGGCGTGGAAGGTTTTACCGGTGCAACGGTCAGTGCGCCGGATCTGCGTGCAGGAGCGGCACTTGTGATGGCCGGCCTGGCAGCAGAGGGATACACCTATGTAGACCAGATCCAGTATATTGAACGCGGATATGAGAATTTTGCAGAAAAGATCTGCGGCATGGGCGGTCACATGGAGAAAATTGATGCTGAGGACGAGAGAGCGATTCGCAAATTTAAAATGAAAGTATCATAGGATTTGCGGATGAGATAGATAGAAAACGCCGCGGAAACGAGGCGTTTTCGTCGTAATTAAGGAGGATATTCAGAATGAACGATAAAGTAAGGATCATATTGGACGAAGTAGGAAAGGTAATCCGTGGAAAGGACAAGACCATCGAGATGGCTATGACAGCCATTCTGGCCAAAGGACATATTCTGATTGAGGATGTACCGGGTGTAGGAAAGACAACACTGGCGGTTGCTTTTTCCCGTGCCATGGAACTGACAGAGAGACGACTGCAGTTTACACCGGATGTACTGCCAAGTGATGTAGTAGGATTTAATATGATCGGTGCCGACGGTGAATTCCAGTACAAACCGGGGGCTATTCTTTGTAACCTGCTGCTGGCAGACGAGATCAACCGTACATCTACCAAGACACAGTCTGCTCTTCTGGAGGTAATGGAAGAGGGACAGGTAACGGTAGACGGTGTCACAAGACAGCTGCCAAACCCATTTATCGTAGTGGCAACCCAGAACCCGGTAGGATCTGCCGGAACCCAGATGCTGCCGGAATCCCAGCTGGACCGTTTCATGGTAAAATTGTCCATGGGTTACCCAAGCATGGAAGAAGAGATGCGCCTGATCAAAGAGCGTCAGGACATCAACCCACTGGATTTCATTGAAGAAATCATTACCAAACAGGAACTTTTGAAAATGCAGGATGAAGTAAAACAGATCCATGTAGATGATAAAGTGCTTAAATATCTGTCCCAGATCGTAGATGGAACCAGAAACCACTCTATGATCACACTGGGAGTCAGCCCTCGTGGAACTCTGGCATATATGGATATGTCCCGTGCCAGAGCGTTTGTACAGGGAAGAAATTATGTATTGCCGGAAGATGTGCAGGCGGTATCGGTACCGGTTCTTGCTCACCGTCTTTTGTTAAATGGAAAAGCGAGAATGAGCCATGTTACAGAAGCGGATGTAGTAGAGGAAATCGTAAAACGGATACCGACACCAAAACTGTAAAGGAGAACCGCCATGACCATAGGAACACTTGCGTATGTGTTCCTGTTTCTGATAGGACTGTTTATTTCTGTGTTCTATCTGGAATATGGAACCGTAGCCATAATGGGATTGTTGATCCTGATCCCGATTAGTATGTTGATCTTTCTGATCTTTATGAAAACCAGAGTAAAAGTGCAGGTGGACTCCAAAAACCCGGTGGCAGAAAAAGATGATATGGACAAGCCGGCCAGACCGGCCATTACCATGTCGGTAGAAAATAAAAACTCCTTTCTGCCAGTTACAAAAGGAATCGCCAAAGTAGTATACGAAAACCGTTTTACCGGGGAAAAAGGAAAGATGAAAGTGCGTTTTTCTGTAGACGCAGGAAAAAAGAGGGACCGAAGAATTCCAATCCCTACGATGAACTGCGGCAATCTGGCAGTGAAAGTAAAGAAAGTAAGATTATACGATTATCTGAGCATTTTTGCCTGGACCGTAGGCAAAGATTATGAAACACAGAATGTGCTGATCCTGCCGCCTATGCGGGAGATGTATCTGAGTCAGGACCGCTGGTACAACCGGACCATGGAAGACAGTGACCGTTTTTCCCTGTACAAAAAAGGAGACGATCCATCGGAAATTTTTGATGTAAGAGATTTTGTGGATGGAGACAAGATCCAGCGGATCCACTGGAAACTCAGCGGCAAGACAGGAAGCCTTATGGTAAAAGAAGGAAGCCTGCCACTGGCGAGAGTCGTGTATGCCTTTATTGACCTGTGTATACAGGGAGAAAAGCAGGAGGCCCATGACCGGTCCAACCTGTTGGTACAGGGGATTTATTCCATTGCCATGTTTATGATCGAACACCACATTCCCATGGGATTTATCTGGTATGACAGAGAGAGGGATGTGATCCATGAAGAAGTAGTGGAACGGGAAGAGGAACTGCTTTGGATGTTCCAGGAACTGTTCCGATGCAAAAAGACCCACAATGAAAGTGAACTGATAGACCGCTATCTGGCATGGGAGAAGGGAACCCAGCTGGAGAATGCCATGTATCTGACAGTATGCGACCATGGAGATCTGGAAAATACCGGACTGGTGCGGGAACGCCTGGAAGTAATGGATTTGCGGGTACGAGGTGATGAATTTGAAGATCAGGAATAATAAACTCATCAATTTCATATTGGAGATCAGCCAGGTTATGCTGGTTTTTCTTGGTGTGTATTCAGCCCTGATGTGTATGGCGACCAGCCTGGAACTGACCTTTAACAGAGGAATTTTCTTTTTGATCATGCTGATCGCTTCCGTATTGTTTTATGGCCTGTTCACAGTGCTTGAGACATTTCGCAATGGAAAATTATATGGCCTTTTGGGTATTCTATTGTTCTACATAGCACTTTGGCTGCGGTTTCACAGTGCCCTGCAGCAGGGAATGGTGACGATGGTAAACAGCTTCCTGAAGCAGTTTATGAACTACAGTGGAACCACGCTGACGCTCTGGAACTACAATGCGTCTCTGGAAGAGACAGGAAGCGTTTTGTTTTGTACCACCTTTGTTCTGATCCTGGTCGGAGTGCTGCAGGTGGCACTGGTAAGTGCGTTCTTTTACCGCAAACGCCGGTCTGTCGTGTTTATCATTGTAACCGTTCCTTTTATGCTGATGCCGTTACTGATCGGGAAAATGGGATATTTTTCCAATGTATTTACCTATTTGGTGGTGTCTGTGTCGATCGTGGGCACCAGACATCTGCGGACCGATGCAACCGACCGCCGGATGAGACAGAAACTGTCACTGGTCCTTATGGTAGTGTGTCTGGTAGAAGGACTGATTGCCTACGCTTATATGCCGCCGGAGCGGTATGAGAGAGGCAAAGACCGGATCCTTCAGGTGAAAAACTCGGCTCTTGCCCTGACCAGATGGAGCAACGAGGATGTGATGACCTGGTTCAAGGCGAATTTTAACGAAGATGCACTTTCTTACGGAAAACTGGGAGACAAAGGATCTATCACTTACAGCGGCAGTACGATCCTGCGGCTCAAAGGTGCCATGAATAAAGAAAGCAACCTGTATTTTAAAGGATATGTAGGAGATGTTTACCAGAACAACAAATGGTCTTCTCTGAACAAGGACAGCGAATATTCCCAGGAACTGGAGACCATGGATCAGGAAGGAATTTCGCCGGATAAATGGCAGATACAGATGCGTAATGAAGTAGGAACCAGTGAGACCAGTGGAGAAACCTCCATTTTTAATCATGACAAGCTGACCATCAGCAATCTGGGGGCCGGTTATGGCAACTATCTTGTTCCTTATATCCCGGTAAACGGACTGAAGACAGAGACCAATGGCCGGCAGACAGCAGAAGATAAGGGAATTGAGTATACAGTAGATTATTATATGTACTATCTGACTTATCTGAGATCGGATTACTGGTCAGGATCCCACAACTTTGCTACCAACCAGTTCTGGTACAACACTCAGGCCAAACGCAATAAGATGACCGAGTTTACCAAGAAGTATTACCTTCAGATGCCGGATAATCTCTCCGAGGTGATCAATAAATTCAAAGAAGAAACAAAGAAGGAAAAGGGATATAAATTCCTGACTTCCGGGGAAACATCGGATCGCGATAAAGTAGAATGGGTCCGTAATTATCTTCAGACTCAGACTTCCTATACACTGAATCCGGGCAAAACACCGTCGGATATGGATACAGTAGAGTATTTCATGAACCAGAGTAAGAAAGGTTACTGTACCTACTATGCTACGACAGCGACCCTGCTTCTTCGAAGCTTGGGTGTCCCTGCCAGATATGTGGAAGGTGTATGTATCAAGCAGGATGATCTGGTTAACCGGGACCGTATTACGGCGGACGGCAGTCTGAATGTTCTGGATAGTGATGCTCATGCCTGGGTTGAAGTTTATGATGACAAGTATGGATTTCTCCCGGTAGAGGTGACGCCTGGTTACGGTGATTCTCTGGATACAGACGGAAACGACTATGTGTCAAAGAACGATGCAGATAATACTGACAACCAGGATAACCAAAGTGATGATGTTAAGACAGACAACAGTAATAAAAACGATCAAAAACCAGAAGAAGCAACACCGACACCGGCTGTTACAGAAGTGCCGGAAGAAGATATGATCTTTGAGGATATTGATCAAAAAGATACATCCAAAGAAGGCGGTCTTGGCAATACATCCAGACGAAGTACCGTGTTGTTTATTATCTTCCAGGTGGTATTGATTCTGGTATTAGTGGCAGCCACCATGGAAGCACAGCGACGGATCCGTTTGTATCTGTTCAAGAAACGGGAGCGGGATTTGAAAGGACGAAGGCGCATCCGCATGATGTACCATCACATCGTGCCGCTTTTACTGGCCCGTAAAGTTATTTACCGTCGTCAGAGTGTAGAAGAATATACCCGGCAGATTGCAGAAGCCATGGCGATGGAGCCAGAAGAAATCCGGCTGTTTGTAGAGATGGTATTCCATGCCAGATTTGGCCCGGATGATATCGGCAAAGAAGAGATGGAACAGTTTATGAAAGAGTTCCTTGCCATCCGTGACAAGGCATTTCGTGACAGCAAGTTCATAACCAAACTGTATTATATGTATATTTTGGCATTGTAAAGCAAGGAGGGCACAAAGTTGGAAGAAACCAAGGATAAAAAAGGCGTTATGTTGGATGAGTCCTTTGTGGAAAGCATTTTTCAGAATGAGACCATGGGGCTGATTCTGGAAGAAGGAGAGGCCTTCCGGGAACTGATGGCTTATTATGAGTGTGCGATCATGGAAGTAGAGACAAAATTCAATGTGCTGAACAAAGAATTTTCTCTGCGGTATGACCGCAACCCCATTGAGACCATTAAATCCAGACTGAAGTCGCCGGAGAGTATCATGGGAAAACTGCAGCGCAAGAAGATCCCTTTTTCGGCAGAAGAAATCGAGGACAAGCTGATGGACATTGCCGGTGTCCGGGTAATCTGTGCATTCCCGGAAGACATCTATCTGCTGCGGGACTGCCTGTTAAAGCAGGATGACATTGATCTTTTGGTGGAAAAAGACTACATTGCCAATCCAAAGCCAAATGGATACCGTAGCCTCCACCTGATCGTAGAGACCCCGATCTTTCTTCATGACCAGAAGAAACTGATGAAAGTAGAAGTGCAGTTTCGTACTATCGCTATGGACTTCTGGGCCAGCCTGGAGCACCGCATTTATTATAAAAAAGGGAAAGACAACCAGGCACTGCGTCAGGAACTGAAGAATTGTGCCGATATCAGTGCCCAGCTGGATCTGAGAATGCAGGCCATTCGGAGCGATATAGAAAATTGTTTATAAAAGAACTTGAATTTTCAGATTCTTTTGCTATAATAATGTTCAGTGGTTGAAAAACCTATGCTGGTGTGGCGGAACTGGCAGACGCCCAGGACTTAAAATCCTGTGGGTGGTGACACCCGTACCGGTTCGATTCCGGTTACCAGCATGAAAACCCTTGCTTATTAAGCAGGGGTTTTTCTTTATATAAAGGCAATAAGAAGGATAAACAGCCCATTAAATTTGTATATGGGTTGAAACAGGACAAAATATATGATAGCATAGAGATATTCCGACTGAAAAGGAGTGGGCATATGAAACATATTGTGCTAGACTTGGAAATGAACGGTGTTCCCAAAGACAATAAAGAGGCTTTTGAAAGCAGCCACATGGAGATCATAGAGATTGGGGCAGTTGCACTGGATGAGGACTATCAGGAGATCGATAGTTTCCTTACATATGTAAAGCCAAGGTTTAATGAGATCATTGAGCCAAGGTATGAAGAAATGACAGGAATTTCTACGGAAATGGTGAAAGACGCACCTGGGTTTGAGGAAGCATTTGAGAAGTTTTTCCACTGGTGCATGGAGATAGACAAAGAGTGTGAGATCATTACCTGGAGTTCCAATGATGAGCTGCAGATACGCCATGAGATGAAACAGAAAAAGTATCAGATGAATAAAGCGGTAAAGCAGTTTATGGATGGCTGGCAGGATTTTCAGAAGATCATGGGAGAGATGCTTGGACTGGAGCGGGTATTGTCACTGGAAAAGGCGATTGAACTCATGGGATTAGACTTTCAGGGAAGGCAGCATGATGCCTTAAATGATGCCAGAAATACGGCAGAGATATATGCGGTTGTCTTTGATGATAAACGGGATAAAGAAGCGTTAAACCGGGTAAAAGAAGCATTGCATCCTAAGACAGAAGGAGCTTCGCTGGGAGAACTGTTTGATTTTTCTCAGTTTGTTCAGTCTTAAGGCATTTTACCCATTGGCATAATAAAAACACAGGATTCACTTTGTATGGATCCTGTGTTTTTTATAATATCTGAATCTAATTTAGTTTTTGTACTCCAAAGCAGCACCTACAAATCCCTTAAACAATGGGTGTGGTTTGTTTGGACGAGACTTAAACTCCGGATGTGCCTGAGTGGCAACAAACCATGGATGAGATGGGATCTCGCACATTTCTACGATACGGCCATCCGGTGAAAGTCCACACAGTGACATGCCGTGTTTTTCCAGATCATCGCGGTAGTAGTTATTTACTTCATAACGGTGACGGTGACGCTCATGGATGATCTCTTCACCGTACAGTGTATAAGCTTTGCTGTCTTTGTCTAAATGACAAGGATAAGAACCAAGGCGTAAAGTTCCACCGATATCTTCTACGCCATCCTGATCCGGCATCAGATGGATCACTGGATGTGTGGTGGATGGATCCAGTTCTGCAGAGTGTGCATCATTCCAGCCGATCACATTGCGGGCAAATTCTACAATACTTAACTGCATACCAAGACATAATCCTAAGAATGGAATATTGTTTTCACGGGCATACTGAATAGCGTAAATCTTTCCATCAATGCCTCGGTCACCAAAACCGCCGGGAACCAGAACACCGCTGACACCGGCTAACTGCTCAGCTACATTCTCCGGTGTTACATTTTCTGAATTAACCCATTTGATGTTGACCTGTGCGTTGTGGGCGAATCCACCGTGTTTCAAAGATTCAACCACACTGATGTAAGCGTCATGAAGAGCCGTATATTTACCAACTAATGCAACGGTCACTTCTTTGTCCAGGTGTTTGATGGACTCAACCATATTTTCCCAGCCTTTGATGTCTGGCTCAGGACAGTCTAACTGAAGACATTTGCATACAGTCTGTGCAAGGTTTTCTTTTTCCATGGCAAGAGGAACTTCGTATAAAGTTTCTACATCCAGGTTCTGGATTACCTGACTGTTCGGTACATTACAGAACAGGGAGATCTTGTCCCGGATGGCTTTGTCCAGAGGTACTTCGGTACGGCATACAACGATGTCCGGCTGAATACCCATTCCCTGAAGTTCTTTAACGCTGGCCTGGGTTGGTTTGGATTTTAATTCCTGGGATGCTTTCAGATAAGGAACCAGTGTAACATGGATCAAAATCGCATTTTCATGTCCAACATCCAGCTGGAACTGACGGATCGCCTCCAAAAATGGCTGGCTTTCAATATCTCCAACGGTTCCACCTACCTCGATGATGGCAATCTGGGTTTCCTTGCATCCATCATTGCGGTAAAAACGGCTTTTAAGTTCATTCGTAATATGAGGGATGACCTGAACCGTGCCTCCGCCGTAATCGCCACGGCGTTCTTTGGAAAGAACAGACCAGTATACTTTTCCGGTGGTCACATTGCTTTGCTTTGTCAGGCTTTCATCGATAAAACGCTCATAGTGTCCAAGGTCAAGGTCTGTCTCGGCACCGTCATCGGTAACAAAGACCTCGCCGTGCTGGATCGGGTTCATCGTACCCGGATCGATATTAATATAAGGGTCAAATTTCTGCATGGTAACTTTGTAACCGCGCATTTTCAAAAGACGACCCAGAGAGGCGGCAGTAATTCCTTTTCCAAGACCGGAAACAACACCGCCTGTAACAAATACATATTTTACAGCCATTTTTTATCCTCCATTTGCATATTTAAGTAGCATAGTAAAAAATAAACATATGGTATAAGTATAACCGTTTTATACGATTGTTTCAAGTGATTTTTGCCCCAAATTATCACAAACTGTTCACATTCTTTCCATTGATTTATAGAGGGAAATCTTTTATACTAATAATATTATAATTACACTAAGCGAATGAGAGGTATTGCAGATGAATATGAATGAAAATAATAATCTCTCCAATCAGGATCCGAACCGCAAAAAGAGGAACCGGATCAATATCATTATCTGCATTGTGGCAGCTGTTTTTGCCATGAGTATGATCATGTTTCTGAATGCCGAGATACAGAGAAATACACAAAAAGAAATTACCTATACCAAGTTCATTGATATGATGAAAGATGGAAAGGTAAAAAAAGTTACATTTAAGAGTAATATGATTGTCATTGAGCCAAAAACAGAGCAGAAAGCGGCTATGTTTAAGGTAACTTATTATACAGGTTATGTAAATGATACTTCACTGGTCCAGAATATGCTGGAGAAATATAATGTGGAATTCAGTGCGGAAATAGAAGATACCAGTTCTGGTATTTTGGATATTCTTCTGACCTATGTGCTGCCGATCGTTGTGCTGTGGGGACTGTTCTGGTTTTTGATGCGTTCAGCTACCAAGGGCGGCGGTCTTATGGGCGGTGTTGGCAAGTCTAACGCCAAGATGTATGTAGAGAAGAAAACAGGTGTTACTTTTGCAGATGTAGCAGGAGAAGAAGAGGCGAAAGAGTCTCTGACAGAATTGGTAGACTTTTTGAAAAATCCTGACAAGTACAAAAAGATTGGTGCCAGACTTCCAAAAGGTGCCCTGTTAGTGGGACCTCCGGGAACCGGTAAAACACTGCTTGCCAAGGCGCTGGCAGGAGAGGCTGGCGTACCGTTTTTCTCCCTGTCCGGTTCAGACTTTGTGGAAATGTTTGTAGGTGTAGGTGCCTCCCGTGTAAGAGATCTGTTCAAACAGGCTACTTCCATGGCACCATGTATTATATTTATTGATGAGATCGATGCCATTGGTAAAAGCCGTGACAGCCAGTACGGTGGTGGCAACGACGAAAGAGAGCAGACTTTGAACCAGCTTTTGTCCGAGATGGATGGATTTGATTCTTCCAAGGGTATTATTATCCTGGGAGCGACCAACCGTCCGGAGGTACTTGACAAGGCACTGCTTCGTCCGGGACGGTTTGACCGCCGTATCATTGTGGAAAAGCCGGATCTGAAAGGCCGTGTAGATGTGCTTCGTGTCCACTCGCATGATGTGCTGATGGATGAGACGGTAGATCTGGAGGAGATCGCACTGGCTACTTCCGGTGCCGTAGGTGCGGACCT
Organism: Eubacterium sp.; assembly: GCA_034089785.1. GTDB lineage: Bacteria > Bacillota > Clostridia > Lachnospirales > Lachnospiraceae > Eubacterium_F. Next base: position 18,765 of record JAXDTV010000072.1, on the reverse strand, counting down.
GGCCAATATGGTAAATGAAGCGGCGATCATGGCAGTGAAAGATGGCAGACAAGTTGTGAGCCAGAAGGATCTGTTCGAGGCAGTAGAGGTTGTCCTGGCCGGAAAAGAGAAAAAAGACCGGATTCTGGGACAGGAAGAGAAGGAAATCGTTTCTTACCATGAAATCGGACATGCTCTGGTGGCCACTCTTTTGAAAAATACAGAACCGGTGCAGAAGATTACCATCGTTCCCCGTACTATGGGTGCTCTTGGTTATGTAATGCAGGTGCCGGAAGAAGAAAAGTATCTGATGAAAAAGGGAGAACTGATCTCTGAGATCACCACCCTGTTGGGAGGCCGTGCAGCAGAGGAAATCAGTTTTGATGATGTGACAACGGGAGCTTCCAATGATATTGAGAAAGCTACATCCATTGCCAGATCCATGGTAACACAGTACGGAATGAGTGAGAAATTCGGATTGATGGGACTGGAGACAGTCCAGAACCGATATCTGGATGGAAGAGCGGTTTTGAACTGTGGTGAAGAGACAGAGAGCCAGATTGACGGCGAGGTAATGAAGATTCTGGATCACTGCTATGAAGAAGCCAAGAAGATCATACGGGAACACCAGGAAGTACTGAAAAAACTGGCAGCCCATTTGATTGAAAAAGAAACCATCACAGGTAAAGAATTTGTAGAGATTTTTGAAAATGAAACAGGCATCAAATTAAAGAAAAAAGATGCAGAAGGAAAAATTATCGAAGAACCGGAGCAGGAAAGCGAAACCGAGACGCCGGCAGCAGAAAAAGAAGCGGAAGACAGTGTAACAGTGGAGGAGAATGAATAATCTATGGCATATGAAGTATTGGTGCTGGATGTAGATGGAACTTTGGTAAATTCTAAAAAGGAAATAACAGAAGCCACGAAAGAGGCGGTTATACAGTGCCAGCAAAATGGCATTAAAGTAGTGATCGCCTCGGGAAGGTGTACAGAGGGAATACGACATCAGGCAGAGGAACTGGAACTGCAAAAATACGGTGGCTATATCCTTTCTTATAACGGAGGAAAGATCACCAACTTTGCTACCGGAGAAGTTGTGTATGATATTACCCTTCCTTCCGGCATGATCCACGAATTATATGATTATGCCATGGAAAAGCATACAGGACTGTTAAGTTATTATCATGGCTCCATCGTGGCAGACCGGGCGGATGATCCTTATATCCTTATGGATGCAAAAGCTTGTGACATTCCGATTTATGTGCCGGAAGATTTTCACAAAGATGTTCATTTTGAAGTGAACAAATGCATCCTTACCGGAGAGCCGGAACTGCTCCGGAAACTGGAGCCGGAGGCGGCCAAAAAGTACGAAGGCGTGCTGTCGGTGTACCGTTCGGAAGAATTTTATCTGGAGATGATGCCGTTAGGCGTGGATAAAGCATATGGCATATCCAAACTGCTGGGGAAACTGGGATTTTCCCGCAGTCAGGTGGTATGCTGCGGAGACGGATTTAACGACCTTTCCATGATTGAGTATGCAGGTCTGGGAGTGGCTATGGGAAATGCACACCAAGACATCCGGGCCAAGGCAGATTATGTGGCGCCGACCTGTGATGAGGACGGTGTGGCAGATGTGATCCAGCGGTTTATCAAAGACTGGTGAAAGGAGGATATGGGTGTTTAATCTGGAAGAAGAATTAAAAAAATTACCGGCCAGACCCGGTGTTTATTTAATGCATGATGCAAAGGATGAGATCATCTATGTAGGGAAGGCGATCAGTCTGAAAAACAGAGTACGGCAGTATTTTCAAAAGAGCCGCCGCGTGACGCCTAAGATCCAGAGGATGATCGACCGGATTGCCTGGTTTGAGTATATTGTGACGGATTCGGAGCTGGAGGCACTGGTGCTGGAATGTAATCTCATCAAAGAGCACAGTCCGCGCTACAACACCATGCTCAAAGACGGTAAGTCCTACCCATATTTGAAAGCAAATATCCAAGAAGCCTATCCAAGGCTTCTTTTTGCGCGTCAGATGAAACGGGACGGTAACAAATATTTTGGACCTTTTACCAGTGGCAAAGCGATCCGGGATACCATCGAACTGGTAAATAAAATATATCATCTGAGGAACTGCCACCGGGTCCTGCCAAGGGATATCGGGAAAGAGCGGCCCTGCCTGTATCATCAGATTGGCCAGTGTCCGGCACCATGCCAGGGGTACATCAGTCAGGAAGCCTATGGAGAAAATTTTACCAAGGCACTGAAATTTCTCCAGGGGGATACCAAAGGTGTATTAAAAGAACTGGAAGAAAAAATGCTGAATGCCTCGGCTGCTATGAACTTTGAAGAGGCCGCCATGTACCGGGATCTTATGAACAGCGTCCAGGCGGTAACACAGAAGCAGAAGATTACTTCCGATGACCAGCAGGACAGGGATCTGGTTGCCATGGCCAGAGGCGGCGACGAAGCCGTGGTTCAGGTGTTTTTTATCCGTGGCGGCAAGATCATTGGCAGGGAACACTACTATCTTACAGGTGTAGAAGGAGAGCCGGATGCCTCTGTACTGAGTGCTTTTATCAAGCAGATGTATGCCGGAACGCCTTATATCCCCAAGGAGATCTGGCTGGAAGAGGAAGTAGAAGATGGAGAGAGCATTTTGGAATGGCTGTCGGAAAAGAGAGGCAGGCGGGTGTATTTTCGCACGCCGAAGCGGGGGCAAAAGGAAAAACTTCTGGAACTTGCCAAGCGGAATGCCTTTATGGTTCTGACCAAAGATGCAGAGAAACTGAAAGAGCAGCGGGCAAAGACCATTGGAGCCATGGAAGAGATCCGGGAATTGCTGCAAATGCCACCCATCCGCCGGGTAGAGTCCTACGATATATCCAATATTAACGGGTTTGAAACAGTGGGATCCATGGTGGTGTTTGAAGATGGAAAACCCAAAAAGAATGACTACCGTAAATTCCGTATCCGGGAAGTCAGCGGCCCGGATGATTATGGTGCCATGGAGGAAATGCTCACTAGAAGGTTTGAACATAGCAGACGGGAAGGGTTGGAGGAAAATGATGCCTTCCGGATCCTGCCGGACATTTTGTTTATGGATGGTGGAAAAGGGCAGATCCATGTAGCTCAGCAAGTACTTGCCAGGCTGGATATGCATATTCCGGTGTGCGGTATGGTAAAAGACGACCATCACCGTACCAGAGGATTGTATTTTAACGACGAGGAGATTCCCATTGACACCCACGGCCAGGCATTTCGTCTGATCACCAGGATACAGGATGAAACCCACCGCTTTGCTATAGAGTACCACAAGCAGATACGGAGTAAAAACCAAGTTCATTCTATTTTGGATGATATACCGGGGATCGGACCGGCAAGACGCAAGGCTTTGATGCGGCAATTTCAGTCACTGGAAGATATAAAAAAAGCTGACCTGTCTGCTTTGCGGGCAGTACCGGGAATGAACGAAAAAGCGGCACGGTCCGTTATTGAATTTTTTGAAAAAAGGAAATAAATATATGCAGGATAAGAGAGAGTTTCTTCCCATTTCAAAGGAAGATATGAAACAAAGAGGCTGGCAGCAGTGTGATTTTGTGTTTGTCATCGGAGATGCCTATGTGGATCATGCATCCTTTGGCCCGGCGGTGATCAGCCGCCATCTGGAGGCCAATGGTTATAAGGTGGGGATCATATCCCAGCCGGACTGGAAAGATGATACCAGCATCCAGAAACTGGGAGAGCCAAGACTGGGATTTTTGGTGTGTGCCGGCAACATGGATTCCATGGTAAACCATTATACCGTGGCGAAGAAACACAGAAAAAAAGATGCCTATACGCCGGGGGGCGTCATGGGAAAAAGACCGGATTATGCTACGGTAGTGTATTGTAACCTGATCCGACGGACTTACAAAAAGACACCGATCATCATAGGAGGGATCGAGGCCAGCCTGCGGCGCATGGCCCACTATGACTACTGGTCGGACAAAGTAAAACGATCCATACTGATGGACTCCGGGGCAGATCTTTTGTCCTATGGAATGGGAGAACACAGTATCTTAGCAGTGGCAGAGGCGTTGGACAGCGGACTGGCGGTGGAAGACATTGTATTTATACCGGGAACAGTGTACAAGTGCAGGATGGAGAAGGTGTCCTGTTACGAACCGATCTGGCTTCCTTCTTATGAAGAAATCTGCGAAAGTAAGGAAAAGTACGCAGAGAGTTTCATGAAGCAGTATGAAAATACGGATCCTTTTACGGCAAAACCGCTGGTTGAGGTGTATCCAAACAAAATGGCGGTGGTGCAAAATCCACCGTCTATGCCGCTGACGACCCAGGAGATGGATGATATTTATGATTATCCTTATGTAGGAACTTATCATCCAAGTTATGAAAAACTGGGAGGAGTACCGGCTATTCAGGAGATCCAGTTTAGCCTTACCAGCTGCCGGGGATGTTACGGCGGCTGCAGTTTCTGCGCCTTGACTTTTCATCAGGGGCGGATCGTGCAAGTGCGGAGCCATGAGTCCATTCTGCGGGAGGCAAAAGAGATCACGGAAAAATCGAATTTTAAAGGATACATTCATGATGTAGGCGGTCCTACCGGCAACTTTCGCGGACCGGCCTGCAAAAAGCAGATGACCAAAGGGGTGTGCCAGAATAGGCAGTGTCTGTTTCCGAAGGTCTGCCCCAATGTAAAAGCAGACCACAGTGATTATGTGGCACTGCTGCGGAAATTGAAAAAACTGCCGGGAGTCAAAAAGGTATTTGTCCGATCTGGGATCCGTTTTGATTATGTAATGGCAGATGCAGATGATACTTTTTTGAAGGAACTTTGTAAAGATCATATTAGCGGCCAGCTGCGGGTGGCACCGGAACATGTGTCGGATGCAGTGCTTCAGGCCATGGGGAAACCGGAAAATGCTGTTTATGAAAAGTTTTTGAAACGCTACGAGCGGGTAAATAAACTTACCGGAAAGAAACAGTATGTGGTGCCGTATCTTATGTCCTCTCATCCCGGTTCAACCTTGAAAGAGGCGGTGGAACTGGCAGAATACATCCGGGATCTGGGGTATATGCCGGAGCAGGTGCAGGACTTTTACCCGACACCGGCTACGATTTCTACCTGTATGTATTATACCGGCGTGGATCCCCGCACAGGCAAGAAAATCTATGTGCCAAAGAGCCCTCATGAAAAGGCAATGCAGCGGGCACTGATCCAGTACCGGGATCCGAAAAACTACGACCTGGTCAAGGAAGCACTTCTAAAGGCAGGGCGGAAAGACTTGATCGGTTTCGATGCCCACTGCCTCATCCCGCCACGGAAGATGGAGAAGAAGGACCGGCAGGAGCATAAGAATCACCAGAGCCGCCAGAGAAGTTCCGGCTCAAAAAGTCGGGGCGGTGGAAGTAAAAAGAGGCGCAGGTGAGGGGGTGACAAGGGTGGTATAGTTTTTGTGATTTATATAGAAAAGTCTGCGCTTCGTGGGTGCTTTCGCTATTAAGTGCGTAGCGGTATGGGTGCTTATGCTGACGCATATACAAGCACCTCATACCGACGCACTTAAAACCCACTTCCCGCAAGACTTTTCTATGTGAATTACTGAAAATTAAAACCTTTGTCACCGTCTCACGGGCGGTTTGGTTATTACTCTTGAAAAGTTATCGGTATGAGGATGGAAAGGCGCTTTTGTTGCATCGAAAATAAGAACATGCTATGATTAATACAGGAAGTTTTATGTGGTTGTCTATGTGAATTATTGATGTTACTCATACATAGGCAAAATAAGAAGAGGAGGATTGATTGCAATGAAGGTATTCAAGGCGCATTATAATAGATGTTTACCATTACTCGTAACCGTTGCTTTGGTTTTGACATCAATAAATTTGCCGAATGATGTTTTAAATATTGAGGCTAAAACGGATGAGCAGGGAAGTAATGTTTCTTATGGACTTAGTAATCCTGTAGTTTGTGATGGAGTTTCGACTTGGGATTGCATTTACTTTGGGAATTATTGGCAGAGTGATACGAATGGCGATGGAAAGGCGGATCAGAATGATGAAAAGGAGCCAATTAAGTGGAGAGTGCTTTCTGTAGATGGGGATGATGCATTTTTGTTGGCTGATCAGAATCTAGATACTCAGCAATATAATACCAAGAGTAAGGATGTTACATGGGAGACCTGTACTCTTCGTACATGGTTAAATAGTACTTTCTTGAATACAGCATTTACATCGAAAGAACAGGCAGCCATTAAAAACACAATGGTTATTAATGACAATAATACATATTATGATTATGATACTGAGGCGGGGAACAATACATTGGATAAGGTATATCTGTTATCGTTAGCGGAGGCTAGTGATACAGTATTTGGATTTTGCGATAGAGACGAATATGTGGTAAATAAAGTTAGAATAGCTGAAAATACAACATATGCAAAGGAAAAAGGAGCATATACGGGTGTAACATACAATGGAGAGTCATTAGGGGGGCGGTGGTGGTTGAGGTCGCCTGGCATGAAGAGTGAATTGGCAGCAGTTATGTTTGAAGGAGCACTAGATTATATTGGTGTGGATGTCAATTTAAGTGCATATGCTGTTCGCCCAGTTTTACATTTAAATCTTTCTGTTAGTGATGATTGGAAATTTGCTGGAAATGTTTCCAGTGCTGGTATTGTACTTAATGAGAAATTGTATGATATACAAGAAAAAATACCTAAACTGTCGGCAGATTCGGCAAAACAATTCTTGGCATTTGTGTATAATGATTCCAAGTATGAAGAAGTTGATTTGACAAATGACAAGTATTACAAACTTTTGACAGGGGATTTGTCATCATATAATGATGATGTAGATCAATTATTAGCTGATATTCATGCATTTTCAATGTTTGTTCGTTCAAACATAGATAGTCAATTGTCACAAAGTGATAAGAATACAAAATATTTATCTGATAACTTAATTGAATACTTTAAGTCAGAATTAAATGGCATGAGTGAAGTTGATGATCAGGTTTTCAAAGAATACGAAAAAACATGGTCAAAAAGATTAGAGAATGGTCTCGTTGATATAATGTCGACAGAACTTGCAACGCATACGGGAATTGTTGTTACAGAAGATATGTATGCAAATATTGAGTTGGGGATAGGTACATATAAGGACATCGCTAATATTGGAGATAAAACAACGACATATGTAAGAAGATTATGTGCTGGTGTACAGGGATTTTTCTTACCACTGGAAAAGGAAAAATTAGGAAGATACTCGTATTTTTCCTCATATCTGGATAATCGTGGAAGTTATTCTTCTAGTAATGATATGGTTTTCGAAACCATAATGGATTACAATTTTTTGGCAGCAAAGGAAAATAGTTATATTTCTTCAGCTATTGACATGACAACATGGATAACAGGGAAAGATAGTTGGTCTAATCACCGTGAAGAATTGGATCAGTGGGCAGAGTATTTGTATCAGTTGGAATCTTTTGTAAAATTACTGTATAAAACTGAAGAGAAACCGGTAACACCAACGGCGACACCGACAGTAAGCCCAACAGTGAGCCCGACAGCGACGCCAACAGTGAGCCCGACAGCGACACCGACAGCAACGCCAACGGTGAGCCCAGCAGCAACGCCAACGGTAAGCCCAACAGCAACGCCGACAGTGAGCCCGACAGCAACGCCAACGGTGAGCCCAGCAGCAACGCCAACGGTAAGCCCGTCAGTAACCCCAACGGAAAAACCGAAGGTAACACCAATATCAGTCAATAGATTGGAAAGAGTTGTTGTGGGGACAGTAAAAAATATAAGGGGTAGGAAGGTTGTTGTAAAATGGAAAAATGTTGTTGGAATATCTGGCTATCAGATTCAGTATGCAACCAATAAGAAATATAAAAAGGCAAAAAAAACAGTCACTCAAAAAAAACAATATGTTATCAAAAAATTGAGAAAGAAAAAAACTTATTATATACGGGTTCGTGCCTACACTGTATATAATGGTAAAACAGTTTATGGTAGGTGGAGCAAAGTGAAAAGGGTAAAGATTAAAAAATAGCCATTTCCCTAGTCTTGCAAAAACAGATGAGGTAGAACCTTTTCCTTTGCACAATTCATGCTAAGTCAATTGTGGCACTTGCTGGCTTACAGAGTTTAAATAAAAAGGAAGTTTCATTCGTATGAGACTTATAACGCGAAGCGTTATCTCGTCTCCATACGGATAAACTTCCTTTTTTATTTTGACCCTTCTACCATCCAGCAACGCCACAAAAATTTTTCCCCGATTTTACATTGAAGCGGTAGTGGATTTTACATGAAAAAATTAAGATAGGTTCTGTAGTCAAGAAAAAGGCACAAGGATAATTGTCACATCCGTGGCAGGAGAAAATGGAGGTAAACATGAAAAGAATGAACAAAGTGATTGCTTTTTCTGCGCTGGCAGCCTTGACTTTGGGAGCCAATTCCATTCAGGCAGGAGCCTATGGCGAGACAACAGACAAAAGCACGTTGACCGCAGACACAAAAGGTGTGGCGGACTACCAGACATGGAAAGAAAACACATGGACCGGAAAAGAGTCCATTGATTCAGGAAAGATTGCCCTGACACCGGGCGCAACTGAGAAGGATCTGAACTTCTGCTGGTATTCCACAGACAAAGGAACACCACAGATCAAAGTGGGAAAGAAAGCAGATCTCTCAGACGGAAGGGTGTATACAGGAACCGCAACGGACATTAACCGTTCTAACTGTGGCACAAGTTACAAAGCATCCAATAAAGTATCCATCAAAGGTATTTTTGAAAAGAACACAACTTACTATTACAGTTACACAATCGATGGAAAAACATGGAGCACACCGGCAAAGTACGAGACAAAAGATGTTTCAAAATACAAGATCCTTCTGGTAGGAGATCCGCAGGTAGGTGCTTCCGGATCCGAAGGACAGGGAACTATCGATGATGTCAACATTGCGGTAGATACATACAACTGGAATAAGACACTGGAAAAAGCCAAAGAAAAAGACGGAGATGCAAGTTTTATCCTGTCCGTTGGTGACCAGATCGATTATTCATCCGAAGACAGCAAAGATACAAAAAATGTAAGAGAGAGTGAGTATGCAGGATTTTTATATCCATCCATTCTGCGTAACCTGCCACTGGCAACATCCATTGGTAACCACGAGAGCAAAGGAACGGATTATAAATTCCACTACAACAATCCAAACACAGAGGATAACTTAGGAGCAACCCAGTCCGGCAGTGACTACTATTTCTCCTACGGAAATGTACTCTACATTGTCTTAAACAGCAACAACCGAAATGCAGCAGAGCACAGCCAGTTGATGGAAAAGGCCATTAAGAGTCATCCGGATGCGAAATGGAAAGTAGTAGCGTTCCACCATGACATTTACGGTTCCGGACAGCCACACTCCGATTTTGACGGAGCAAATCTTCGTACGATCTTTGCACCGCTGATGGATAAATATGACATTGATGTGTGTCTTACCGGTCATGACCACAGTTATGCAAGAACATATCAGATCATTGATGGAACAGCCATTGATTATGGTGAAAAAGAAGCAGTAGATCCGGAAGGAACTCTGTATATTGCAGCCGGTTCAGCCAGTGGTTCCAAGTTCTACAACCTGGCAACACAGAAGCAGTACTACATTGCAGAACGTTCCAACAACCAGCTGCCAACCTACTCCACCATTGATTTTACAGATTCACAGTTTACCATCAAAACCTATGATTATGAAGGAAACGAGTACGCAAAACCTTTCACGATCAAAAAGAATGGAAAAGAAACGGCCAGTGATCTGATCAAAAAGGCAGGAGAACTCAGCAGCAGCGTATATTCCGAGGAGTCCCTGAAAAAAGTACAGGAAGCGGTAGATGCACTGAAAGCTATTATCGCAAGTACATCACAGGATAAAGGAGCCGCTAAATTGTCTGCAATTTATGACAAGACAAACAATGGTGACAACGACAAAGATCCGCTGAACTACTATGGTTACGCACAGGGTGAATATGCATCCAGCCTTGGCGAAACAAAGACAACCACACTGCGTCCGGGATTCTCAAGTCTCCTTGACCGCACCTTACTGCCGGATCTGACGACAACCATTCAGGCAGCTCAGTATGACGCAGCTTATAACGCTTTGAAGACAGCCATTGCCAATGTGCAGTACAAGGTCATCAGCTCCTTTGAAGGAGATGATCTGGATCTCAGTGATGATACAACAACGACTACGACGTCGAAAAAGACCACTGCCAAGAAAGTAACCCTGACCATCAAGAAGGGCAAAAAGGCGCTGGCAGGCAAAACAATCAAACTGAAGAAGGGCAAAGGATTTAAAATCCAGGCCACTAAGAAAAACACAACCAAGAAGATCACTTACAAGTCATCCAACAAAAAGGCAGTAAAAGTCAGTGCAAGCGGTAAAGTAACCGTACTGAAATATGCCAAGAAGAAAGTGACAATCACTGTAAAAGTGGGAACTGTAAAGAAAACATTTTCAGTAAAAGTGATCAAGTAAGGACGGATCAGACATGGATAAGAATAAGGGAAGAAGAGTCAGAGAAGTAGTGTTTACGGCAGCAGGTTTAGTGATCTTGATGGCAATCATCTGGTACATCAGCGGTTCCGTCAAGAAAACGCCTCTGCTCAGTGAAGATGGCATGGAATATGTCAAAGGAACGGTAACAGAAATCATAAAAGGCAACAAAGGAAATGGCAGCAGTTCGGCAGCCGGCATGGCAGGAAGCCAGGATGTAAAGGTGAAGATCACATCCGGATCCTATAAAGGAAAGATTGTGGAAGCCAACAACCTGAACGGCTATCTGTACGGAGCCAACTGTCAGGTAGGAACCAAGGTTATCCTTCAAGTCAGTGCTTATGAAGGAAATCTGACAGCCAATGTGTACAACTATGATCGTGAATACGGAATGTATGCACTGATCGGATTGTTCCTCATTGTGCTGTGTCTCATCGGAGGCCGGCGGGGCATTTACTCAGCCATCGCATTGATATTTACTTTTATATGTATCATCGGTTTGTACCTGCCACTGCTCTACCAGGGAGCCAGTCCTTTCCCGGTAACGGTGCTGACGGTGTGCCTGATTACCATTGTGTCCCTCCTTTTGATCGGAGGGTATACAAGAAAAACGGTATGTGCAACGGCCGGAACTATTATGGGAGTAGCCGTATCCGGATGTATCGCCATGGTGTTCGGAAAGATCACACATATTTCCGGCTACAATACAGAGGATATTGAAAACCTGGTATATGTAGCGCAAAACTGCAAGCTTCAGATTGGAGATCTTCTGTATGCCGGAATCTTGATTGCATCCTTAGGAGCAGTAATGGATGTGGCCATGTCTATATCCAGTACACTGCAGGAGATTCAGGATCAGAACCCGGGTATCAGCAAAAAGAAGCTGTTCCGGTCCGGCATCCATGTAGGAAAAGATATGATGGGCACCATGTCCAACACATTGATCCTTGCCTTTACCGGCAGTTCACTGAACACCATGATCATGATTTATGCTTATGCTTATCCATACAATCAGATGATCAACATGTATTCATTAGGAATAGAAATTTTAAGAGGTATATCAGGAACCATAGGAATTATCCTGGCGGTGCCATTTGTATCGCTGATCGGTTCCTTGTATTTAAAACCAAATCAAACCATTAAGGAGGAAGAATCATTATGAAACTTAAAAAATTAATCGCAGCAACGATTGCCACAGCCATGGCATTTTCAGTAGCACCTGTTACGGTGCCAAATCAGGCGAAAGCCGCAACCGCAACCATTACATTATCCGGATCTACATCCGTATCACCACTGGCTCAGCAGCTGGCAAAACAGTATGCAAAAGAGACGAAAGGCGTAAAAATCAACTTTACCAATATTACAGGATCCGGTTCAGGAATCGCAGATGCCATGAACGGCAAAGTAGACATCGGAATGTCCTCCCGTGCATTGAAAGCAGATGAGGCAAAGGTGTTAAACGCCAATGTGATCTGTAACGACGGAATTGCTATCGTAGTAAATAAGAGCAACCCGGTAACCAACATTACTCCGGATCAGTTGTTCAACCTGTATGCAAAGAAGACAACCAACTGGAAAGACATTGTATCTTCTTATAACAGAGCAGCCGCTGTATACGGAAGAGAGTCCGGATCCGGCACAAGAAGCTGTTTTGAAGATGTGCTGAAAAATGATTTCTCAAAGGACATTGCTAAAAACTACGGCAAACTGGATGCAGAGATTTCTACTACCGGTGCTATGCAGACTTCTGTAAAAACAAACCCGGGTGCCATCGGATATATGTCATTGGGTGACTTGGACGAATCCCAGGTAAAAGCTGTTAAATTTAACGGTGTCGCTGCTACTACAGCCAATGTAGCAAACGGTACATACAAAATGAGCCGTCCATTTGTACTTGCTACCAAAGGACAGGCAACCGGAGCAACCGCTTCTTTCATCAACTGGATCAAGACAAGTGCCAACGCAAAGAAGATCATCTCCAAGATGGGATTTGTAAACCTTGCTGAAGTAAAGATCGTTCCTAGAAAAATCACTTTGAATGTGAAAAAGAACATCACTTTGAAAAAAGGCAAGAAAAAAACAATCAAATATACTGTTTACCCTGCAAACGCTGTAAACAAAAAAGTTACATTCAAATCTTCTAACAAAAAAGTAGCCACTGTTTCTTCTAAGGGTGTGATCAAAGCAAAGAAAAAAGGTAAAGCAACCATTACCATCACAACGGTTGAGGGAAATGTAAAAGCTAAGATCAAAGTGACTGTAAAGAAGAGTTCTAAGAAGAAATAAGGGACGAGAGTCATCACTGCGGTGATATACAAAGACGAGGTGCTGTGCTTTGCGAATCCTGGAGGGATCTCGGAAATGGCGGCACCTTTTTATTTCATGATTCAGGAGAAGAAGGAGAGATACATGAAAGCACGAAAAAAATTATCAGACCTGGTATTTCGATATATTGTGTTCCTTTTCACCATTGTAACGGTGATCGCTGTTATTATGATCGGTGTGTATATGTTCCGGTCCGGAGGACCAAGTATTGCCAAGGTCGGTATTAAAAACTTCCTGTTTGGAAAAACATGGGATACATCTGTAGAACCAGCAAAATACGGTATTTTTTCATTCCTGTCTGCCTCGGTTATTTCCATGATCGGAACCGTTATTGTAACGGTGCCGGTGTCAATTCTGGCAGCCGTCGGCATGAGCCATTTTATACCGAGACCCATTGCCTCGGTGCTGAGAACGGTGATCAGTATGCTGGCAGGAATTCCATCCGTTATCTACGGATTTTTAGGAATGATCCTGTTGGTGCCATTTGTGCAGGATCTGTTCAAACTGCCGGCGGGACTGACGCTTTTATCGGCTATCGTTGTGCTGGTAGTTATGACACTGCCTACCATCATATCTGTCAGTGAATCCAGCATTACAGCGGTGCCAAAGGATTATATGGAGGCCTCGCTGGCACTGGGAGTCAATAAGGATTATACCATCCTGCATATCATTATTCCGGCGGCCAAATCCGGTATTTTATCTGCCATCCTTTTGGGACTGGGACGAGCTGTAGGAGAAACCATGGCGGTGATCATGGTAGCCGGAAATGTGGCGCAGATGCCAAAACTGCTGGAACCGGTCCGTTTTCTGACCACAGCCATCGTAACGGAAATGGCCTACGCCAGCCAGGAAACATCCGGCGTACTGATGGGAATTGGCCTGGTGTTGTTTGTATTTATTGTTGTGATCAATGGTTTGTTCTATGTACTGATCAAACGGACAGCCATTGGAAAGCATTAGGAAAGGAGGAGCCGAAATGGAATTAAAAAGTAAAATCCGCATCCGGTTTGTATTGTTCCGGGCCCTGGTGATCCTTTTGACCGTGGCCGTGGCAGGACTGGCAGCAGGGCTGATTGGATATATATTGAAAAAGGGCCTTCCCTATGTATCCTGGGAATTTCTTACCACAGAGCCGGATATCCTGATGGATACTTACGGTATCAAACCCATGATCATCAATACGATCTACACGGTAGTTCTTACCCTGCTCTTTTGTATTCCGCTGGGAATCGGTTCGGCCATCTATCTGGCTGAATATGCCAAACAGGGAAAAATCGTATCGGCCATCCGTTTTGCCATAGAAATCCTGGCCGGAATCCCATCCATTGTATATGGTTTGTTTGGACTGAACTTTTTTGTACGAAAAATGTCTATCGGAGATTACGCCGGTTCTATGTTAGCCGCTTCGCTGACATTGACCCTGATCGTTCTTCCGACGATGATCCGAACTACAGAAGAATCGCTGCTGGCAGTCAGTTCCTCTTACCGGGAGGCAGCGACAGCCATGGGACTTTCAAAATTTTATACCATCCGCAAAGTGATCCTGCCTTGTGCCATCTCGGGAATCGTAGTGGCGATCATCCTCAGTATCGGACGAATGATCAGCGAATCGGCAGCCCTTTTGTATACGGCAGGTATTGCACAGGATCTGCCAACTTCGGTGTTGTCCCATGTGAAAGAACCGGGAGCCACCATGACGGTACAGTTGTATCTGTATGCCACCGAAGGCGGTGCACCGGAATGGGTGCCATACGCCATGGCAGCTGTGTTGATGCTGTTTGTCTTGTTTATTGAAATTCTTACCCACTTGATCGCAGGAATTTTTGCCAGAAGAAAGAAAGGATAGATGTTATGAGTATTGTATCGACGAAAGAATTAAATTTAAGTTATGGAAAACATCATGTGTTGAAAGATGTGACTATGGATATAGAGCAAAATGAAATTACCGCACTGATCGGGCCATCCGGCTGCGGAAAATCTACATTTTTGAAAACTTTAAACCGCATGAACGATCTGGTGCCGGACTGCCATATTACAGGCCAGGTGCTGTTTGAGGGAACGGATATTTACAGCCGCAAGGTAGATGCGGCGGCACTGCGGAAAAAGGTGGGAATGGTATTTCAGAAAGCCAATCCGTTTCCTGCCAGCATTTACGATAACATAGCCTACGCTCCGAAATACCATGGTGTGAGAGGACGGAAAAAACTGGATGAGATCGTAGAGACCAGCCTGCGGAAAGCCGCTTTGTGGGACGAGGTAAAAGACCGTCTGAAAAAAAGCGCCCTGGGACTTTCCGGTGGTCAGCAGCAGAGACTGTGCATTGCACGGACCATTGCCCTGGAGCCGGAGATCATTCTGATGGACGAGGCCACCAGTGCCCTGGATCCTATTTCTACCCAGAAAATGGAAGAACTGATGGTAGAATTAAAGAAAAATTATACCGTTATCATTGTTACCCACAACATGCAGCAGGCAGCCAGAGTGGCAGACAAAACGGCATTTTTCTTCATGGGAGATCTGATCGAATACGGACCTACCAGCCAGATTTTTGAAAATCCGGTGGAGGAAAAAACAAAAGCTTATGTCAGCGGTCAGTTCGGCTAATGTTATAAACCTGTCTTTACAGATGAAAGGTTCCGTGTTATCCTATCTATGTACTATGATTACTATAGAAAAGGATTAGAGAACCCAATGAACAAAAAGATATGGAAGAAGGCCTTTATAAAATCCATTCCGATTCTGTTTAGTTACCTCTTTGTAGGAGCAGCCTATGGAATGATGATGCAGCAGGCAGGCTTTCCCTGGTATATATCCTTGTTTGCCAGTGCAGCCATTTATACAGGGGCCTTTCAGTTTGTGCTAATAACC
Organism: Eubacterium sp.; assembly: GCA_034089785.1. Classification (GTDB taxonomy): domain Bacteria; phylum Bacillota; class Clostridia; order Lachnospirales; family Lachnospiraceae; genus Eubacterium_F. The sequence goes on along the minus strand of JAXDTV010000072.1, from coordinate 3,039 downwards.
TTTTTAAGCAGCAGTGCTTCTATGTGGACCATAGGAGTGACTGCTTTTTTGATGAGCAGTCGTCAGACTTTTTACAGTCTGACTTTTTTGGATGAGTTGAAAAACTCCGGAAAAAAGAAACTGCTTTTAACCCACTGCATGACGGATGAGACGTATGCGGTACACTGTACGCTGATGGAAACAGGCAGCGAAAAGAGAAATATCATGTTTGGCGTTGAGGTGTTCAGCTGGTTTTACTGGGCGGCGGGAGCCGTGTTTGGCAGTGTGGCAGGCCAGCTGATCCCGGCGGATCTGCAGGGGATTGACTTTTGTATGACGGCTTTGTTTGTTACGATCTTTATAGACCAGTGGGAGAAGAATAAGAAGCATACGCCGGCTTTGGCAGGAATTTTCTTTGCGGTCGTATGCCTCGTTATGTTCGGACCGTCGAACTTTATGCTGCCGGCCCTTGTGCTGGTGTCTTTCCTGCTGTTAGTGACGGGAGCCAGAAAAAAGGAGGCGGAGACAGATGAACATTAGATATGTGGTAACTGCAATCCTGCTGGCAGGTGTGATCACTTTTTTTATGAGGGGGATCCCGCTTTTAATCTTTAACGGGAAAAGACAAATGCCGGAGCCTCTGCGGCGGCTTTCCCAGGTGCTGCCCTCTGCCATTATGGCGGTTTTGGTGGTATACTGTCTGAAGGATATGGGACAGTCCCTGCAGGAGGGAGTCTGCAAAGGGGCGGCTGTGGTACTGGTGGCCTGCCTGCACAAGTGGAAACACAACACATTTCTCAGTATGATAGCCGGTACCGCGTTTTATATGATATTGCTGTTTATATGGAGGTAAAAAATGGACGATCGTAAAAAAGGTATTCTATACATTCTCAGTGCGGCGTTTTTCTTTGCACTGATGAATTTGTTTGTAAAACTGGGAGGAGATCTGCCGGTGTGGCAGAAAAGTTTTTTCAGAAATCTGGTGGCCTTTGCCATCGCCCTTGTGATTCTTATGAAAGATCATGTAAAGATCCGGGTAGGAAAAGGAAATCGTCTTTTTCTATTGGGACGGTGCCTGGGAGGAACCTTGGGGATCCTCTGTAACTTTTATGCTATAGGCCAGTTAAATATTGCAGATGCCTCTATGCTGAATAAGTTATCTCCCTTTTTTGCCATGATCTTTTCTATTTACATTTTGAAAGAAGTGCCTAAAAAATGGGAGTGGGCGGCGATCCTGGCAGCCTTTGCCGGTGCCCTTCTGGTGATGAAACCAAGTTTTCACATGGATTCCATTCCGGCCCTGTTGGGAGCGTTGGGAGGAGCCGGTGCCGGATTTGCCTATACCTGCGTGAGGAGACTGGGCAAAGGCGGTGTCAACGGCAGTGTGATCGTTCTGGCCTTTTCAGCCTTTTCCTGCATCTCGGTCATTCCCGGCATGATCCTTACTTATACCCCTATGACTGCTTTTCAGTTTGTCTCCCTTTTGTTAGCGGGAGCAGCGGCCGCCGGAGGACAGTTTTCCATAACGGCAGCGTATACAAAAGCACCGGCCAAAGAAATTTCAGTCTTTGACTATACCCAGGTGTTGTTTGCCGCACTGCTGAGTTTGTTTGTACTGGGACAGGTGCCGGATCTTTTGAGTATTGCCGGTTATGTGATCATTATCGGAACGGCAGTATTTAAGTGGAAAAAAGGTCTGAACAAGGAAAATGCAGTGGAGATTCAGAAAAAAACATAGTATAATGAAAGTACATTTACACTTAGATAAGAAAGGAAAGATGAGCCTATGAGGAGAAAACTTTTCAAGAAAATGACAGCCATTGTATTAACAGCTGCCATGGTTCTGACGGCAGGTGTCTGGCAGGCACCGAAAGCAGAGGCAGACATTTATTTATCAGAGGGATTGAGCCGGGTATCGGTGCATGATCCTTCTATCTTTAAGGACAAAGACACTTATTATGTGTTTGGTTCTCACATGGCTACAGGATCTTCCAAGGATCTGATGAACTGGACACAAGTCAGCAGGGATTACCAGAACATCACCAACAATTCCGTGTACGGAGACATTGACACCAATCTGGCAGAGCCTTTTTTGTGGGCAGGCAAAGATGACAGTGACTGCAAGGGTGGACATGCCATCTGGGCACCGGATGTGATCTACAATCCATCTTATAAGTGGGCGGATGGTACGAAAGGTGCGTACATGATGTATCTGAGTACCTCTTCTACTTCCGTGCGTTCCTGTATCGGATTTGGAGTCAGCAAGACGGCCAGCGGCCCATATACTTATGTAAAAACAGTGATTTATTCTGGTTTTACAAAAAATTCAGCCAAAGACAGCAACAGTACCATTGATAAGAAATGGGACAACAGTTATCTGAACCTGAAAACATTGTTTGACAATGGCACTCTGTCAGGTTCCATTGATGATGTAAAATGGTTCAGTGGCAATAACTACAACAGTTCTTACGCACCAAATGCCATTGACCCTACCGTCTTTTTTGGTAATGATGGCAAATTTTATATGACGTACGGTTCCTGGTCAGGCGGTATTTTTATGCTGGAACTGGATCCGGTAACCGGAGAGCCAAAGTATCCTGGTAAAGATGGTACAGAGAGCACTTCCGGCAACTGGACAGACCGCTATTTTGGTACTCATATTGCAGGCGGCAGCAAGGTATCCGGAGAGGCACCATATATTTACTATGATAAAGAAGCCGGTTACTATTATCTGTATATCACTTATGGATGGCTGGCATCCAGTGGCGGATACAATATGCGTATGTTCCGTTCCAAAAACCCATATGGTCCTTATGAGGATGCGGCAGGAAGACAGGCGCAGGACAGCAGTAAGTCTTTGAACAGTTATGGTATCAAACTGATCGGAAACTATCAGTTTAAGGGACAGACCGGTTACAAGGCAGCCGGACACAACTCAGCCTTTATCGATGATGATGGACAGAGATATCTTTTTTACCATCAGCGTTTTAACAAAGGAGCCGAAAATCATGAACTCCGTGTACGGCAGCAGTTTTTGAATGAGGACAACTGGCCGGTGAA
>JAXDTV010000063.1:0-11160 GCA_034089785.1 Eubacterium sp. | reverse complement strand
AGGTGCTTCGTTCGACTTGCATGTGTTAAGCACGCCGCCAGCGTTCATCCTGAGCCAGGATCAAACTCTCATGTTAAAAGTTTAATCTTCAGAACTTAGCTTGGCTAAATATCCGTTCGATTTATTTGGTGTTTCTTTTTTCAAGAAACGAATTGAATCGGGTTGGTTGCATTCTTTATATCGAATGTTCCCCGAAAAATTTGTTCGAAATTTTTCAAGGTTGTTTCACTGTTCAATTATCAAGGTTCTCAGGGCTTTTGCCCTCTGTGCTTTCGCATCTCTCGTGCGTCAGCGAATATTATTCTATCAAAGTTGTCTGGTTTTGTCAACACTTTTTTCAAAATATTTTTTCTTTTTTCGACAACGTCTCTCAATCCACCAAATATAGTGCTTTTCCAATCATTATTCTACCATGTGTAGACTTTACGAAATCCTCTTACGCCATCTGTATAGCCCATGCCCTCATAAAATTTATGAGCGTTTTTTCTAAAATCCGATGAAACCAGGATCGTATATCCACAGTTATACACTTCTGCCAGATCATCAATTTTTTCAAACAGCCTTTTCCCCACTCCTTTTCTCCGGCACGCTTCACTGACCACTACATTTTCCACAACCATAAACGCCCCATCTAGTCCATAACACAAAACGGCCGTGGCAGTTCCCATACACCAGTCTCCTTCTGCTGCCACCAAAACGGTAATATCTTTTCTTCCCTGAATCTTATGGAACATCTTCTCCATATGGTCCATCGTCATCTTTTCTCCATGAAGCAGTTCTTCATATAGTACGGACATCTGCTCCAGATCATTTTTCTGTAATGTACGGATCGTCATATCGCATCCTCCTTTTTTCTTTCCCAGTATACACAATATGCTCCTATAAAGCAATCATTGCCAGGCAGTTTTTAACCACCTGGCAATTTACAAAAAGGGGAGGATAGGTTTTCTCTCCGGATCAATATCGGAAAGAACCTGACAGGAATCCTTCAGGGGGGGATGAGAAATTCCTGCCGTTGACTATAGTATGGACATCCATATTTTTCTTATTCAATAAAATTTTGCATTTTGTGTGTAATTATGATATAGTCTAATGGCTGATTAAATTAATTTGTAATATTACAGGAGGACAAATATGGCTTTATTACAAGATTGGCGTGAGTACGCTTATAGCGAAGAGATGCAAAATTCAAAAGAAGGTGAAAAACTCTGGGAGAACTATTTTACCCTGGAAAAAGGAATTTATGAGAAACTTCTTTCTAACCCGGACGAGGTAGTAGAAGGTTCTGTAGAAGCTCTGGCTGCTAAATATGATGTACCGCTTTCCATGATGGTTGGTTTTCTGGACGGAATCAATGACAGTCTGAAAGAAGAAAACCCGATCGAAACAATGGACAAAGATACGGTTGTTAAGTTAGATATAGATCTGGAAAAATTATACTACAACATGGTTGACTGCAAAGCTGAATGGCTTTACAACCTTCCTCAGTGGGACAACCTTCTGTCCGAAGAGCGTCGTAAAGAGCTTTACAAAGAGCAGAAAAATTCCGGCACGATCCACAATGCAAACCGCAAAGTAGGACGAAACGATCCATGTCCTTGCGGCAGCGGCAAAAAATACAAACAGTGCTGCGGACGCTAGTTTTTCGTTTTTATTGAAGAATTTACAAAAAGGCACCTGCCTCACCGGAATCCGGCGGCAGATGCCTTTTTTAATGTCTCTTATTCGTAAATCGCACGGGCAATCTCTACTTTGTTCATGGAATACAGATGGATTCCATCCACTCCATGCTGCAAAAGCCCTTCCATCTGTTCCTTGGTAAACTCAATTCCGGCTTTCTTTAAGTCTTCCGGTGAGTCCTTATATTTATCAATGGATTCCTGTAATTTCTTCGGAATCTTCGTTCCTGACATACCTACAATATTCTTCACCTGTCCTGCGGAAGTGATGGGCATAAGTCCAGGTAAAACAGGCACCTCAATATTCTGACGGCGCACTTCTTCCAGGAAACGGAAGAAACAGTCATTGTCATAGAAAAGCTGGGTGATAAGAAAATCTACACCCTCCTCTACCTTTATTTTCAGATTCGCCACATCCTGCTGCAGGCTTTCTGCTTCCTGATGCACCTCCGGATAGCAGGCGCCTGCCACACTGAAATCATACATGCTTTTTACTGCTCTGGTAAGATCCGATGCATGATCATAGTATCTTGCCGCAAACTGCTCGTCTGTCATCGTGCGGGGCTGATCCCCTCTCAGTGCCAGCAAATTGTGTATCCCGTTCCGGTACAGATTGGTCAGGAAATTAGCCAGAAACAATTCATCCGGAATTGCTGCGCAGGTAAGGTGGGTCAACGCCTCAATGCCACACTGATTCTGGATGTAAGACGCAATGGCAAATGTATTTTCTGCCGTATTTCCACCAGCTCCGTAAGTTACGCTGATAAAACTTGGGTGCAGTGTCTTAAACTGGTCCAATGCATCATAAATGACAGAAACATCTGCATCTTTCTTAGGTGGAAATACTTCCAGTGAATAAATCGGCCTGTTTTTATGAAATAAATCTTTAATCATTCGTTGTCTCCATTTTTCTCTTTTTCTTTAAAATCACGCGGGCCGCCGGCTTCTCAACCAGATAAGTCATAGCCGTCGCCACCGCCAGCGAAACAATAATGCACAGGATCGTATACTTCCACTGCCATGCTGTATCCCCAGCTACATTGGGATCCTCTGTGCCATCCCAGGACGGAATATGAAACTCTTTTAATTTCACCGCGATATACTGGTGGCAGATGTACAGGTTAAAGGAAATGCCTGCCAAAAATCTCATAACGGCATTATCCCATATTTTCTGATACCACCTGCAGGCAAACACGGTACTAACTACAAACATCAGAAATACCAAAGATAACAAGTACCGGTAATCAACCTGCCACTTCTGTTCCAGTCCCTGTCCGTAACTCTGTCTGTGGTCGCACAAAATCTTGTAGATCCATATGCTGGCAAAAGACATCACCGTAAAAAACACTGCCTCTCCACGGCTTTTTTCCTGTCTGTTTTCCATGGATGCATACACATACGCTCCCAGCATGCCGTTGGCATATACCGACGCAAAGGTAAATGTGTTGTTCACAAACAAACTCTGGTCGATCTGGGCAAAATTATAACTAATGATCCAGGAGGACAAAAGTCCCACGGCTGTCATGCACCAATATGTAACCATGGGCCGTTTCTTAAACGCTTTGGCCAAAAACGGAAATACCACATAAAACTGGACGATCACGCCTACTGTCCAAAGCACACCGTTTAAATGAGTTGCCTGGAATGATGCCCCAAACCAGTTGTGTACGAAAAAGATATGTGGGATCAGATCCCCCAGCATATCCGAGACGCCTGTATACTCTCCTAACGGAATCGCAAAACAGATCAGTACGATCAAAAGCGATACATAGTATGAGGGCATAATGCGAGCCGCCCTTTTGCGGTAAAACTGTCTGGGTGAAGGGTCTTTTCCCTCACGGAACATATTTGTTGCATAAGGTAAAAAAAGACAGAATCCAGACAGCAGGATCATAAGATCCACACAGATTGAACCATTTCTCGGCATCCAGTCCAGATTGACCGATCCAGCCACTGGCATAAGCCAGGACTGCTGCCAGAAATGAAACCATACTACCATCAGTACAGCTACTGCCCGTATTCCATCTAAAGGGCCTATACGGCCACTCATAACAGTGACCGCACGACCCTCTTTGCCAGTTATATTCTTCATCCTATTTCCCCTTTCCGTTCTAGTTCCCCTATGCTAAAGCTGCGGTGATAATAGCCATGGAATATACTTCCTGTGCATTACATCCGCGGGAAAGGTCATTGATCGGTGCATTCAGTCCCAGCATGATCGGGCCGTATGCATCAAAGTGTCCCAGTCTCTGGGCAATCTTATATCCGATATTTCCTGCATTGATATCAGGGAAGATAAATGTGTTGACAGAACCTGCTACATTGCTGTCCGGACATTTTGTACGGGCAACTCTAGGAGAAACGGCTGCGTCAAACTGCACTTCACCAATGATTGGAAGTTCCGGTGCCAGTTTCTTTGCTTTTGCTGCTGCCTCACGCATTTTGTCTACATCTTCACCCTTGCCGGATCCCAGTGTAGAATAACTTAAGAAACCAACCTTTGGATCGATACCGAATGTCTTGGCACACTCTGCACATCCAACTGCGATCTCAGCCAGTTCATCTTCCGTTGGCTTGATATTGATAGCGCAGTCTCCCATTGCCAGTACGGTATTTCCGTCGGTAGCTGACTCACGAACCAGAATAAAGCAGGATGCTACAATCTTCTTGCCCGGTTTTGTCTTGATGATCTGAAGTGCCGGACGGACTGTATCCGCCGTTGAGTAAGTAGCACCTCCCAAAAGGGCGTCCGCCTTACCCATTTTCACCAGCATAGTTCCAAAATAATTGGCATGAAGACAAGTCTCTCTTGCCTGCTCCAGTGTCATACCTTTGGATTTACGAATCTCATACAGAGCCTCTGCCATTGCATCCATTTCTTCATAACTTTCCGGATCAATGATCTCCGCTCCACGAATATTAAAACCACTTTCCTCTGCTACCTTTTCCACTTCTTCTTTCTTTCCGATCAGAATAGGTGCCAGAAAGGTACTTGCCAAAAGTCGAGAGGATGCCTCAAGAATACGAGGATCCGTTCCTTCTGTAAAAACGATCTTCTTTGGATTTTCCTTCAAAATACTAATTAATTTCCCAAACATGCATGTTTCCTCCTAATTTTTATCCTATACCTCTATCATATCAACTTTTTGACAAAAATCAAGACTGAAATTTATACCCTACATTCCGCACGGTCTTAATAAGCTTTCCGCCCTCTTCTCCCAGCTTTTTCCGCAGGGTTTTTATGTGCATATCCAGGGTTCTGGATTCCCCTTCATAAGAAATTCCCCATACCCGGTCCATAAGGATCTCTCTGGTCATCACATTGCCGGCGTTCTTCATAAGAACACGCAGCAGTTCAAATTCTTTGTAGGTCAGTTCGATATTTTTACCATCGTAAGATACTACATGTTTTTCTACATTTAACTCGATACTTCCGTTGGTGATCACGGTGTCGTCTCCGGAAGAATCACTGCGGCGGAGTACCGCTTTTACTCTGGATATCAGTTCCAGCACACCGAATGGTTTGGATATATAATCATCCGCTCCGGTATCCAGCCCCTTTACTTTGTCCATTTCACTAGTCTTGGCTGTTACAAGAATGACAGGAACTTTTTTCCACTCCGGATTTTTCTTTAATTTTGTGAGGATAGAAATGCCGTCCTCGTCCGGCAGCATAATATCCAACAGGATTAGCTGAGGGATCTTGTGCTCCATGATCTCCCAGAATTCTTTGGCGGAAGCCGCCGGTTCCGTTACAAATCCACAGTTTTTCAGTGCAAAATTTTCGATCTCCCGAATGTTGTCATCATCTTCCAGTATACAGATCATGCTCTCTCCTCCAATCAGGCCTCGCCACTCTCTCCCAGACTAATCGCGATATTTTCACAATGATCTGCCACTCTTTCAAAGTTAATGGACAACTCATTGATAAAAATACCAATGGCAGGGGCACATTTTTCTTTTTTCATCCGTTTCATGTTCTGCTTCTTGATCTTTTTATTCACTTCATCGATATGATCCTCTTTTTCCTCGATCTCATGGATCCGATCCGGATCATCCTGTACAAAGGCTTCTGCGGTCATGGTGACGATCTTGCCTACTTCGCCTGCATATTCCTGAAGCTGCTCCACCGTCTTTTTCGGCCATGTCTCCCTGGCCTTTTCAATCTTTTCTGCCTGTTCTACAATATTGCAGGCATGATCCGAGATTCGCTCAAAGTCTCGTATACAGTATAACAGTTTGTTGGCTTCTTCGCCATCTTTCTCCAGCAAATTATGAGTTACAATTTTGTGAAGATACTCTGTAACATGATCTTCATATCGGTCAATCAGCTGTTCCACCTGTTCAATCTTTTCATATTCTTCCTTGCTGTAATTCCCCAGAGTGGCTAACGCCCGCAAAATATTGTCTCTCGTATAAACAGCCATCCGGTCTACAGACACTTTGCACTGCTCCAGTGCCAGAGACGGAGTCTCCAGAAAACGCTCATCCAGGTTGGCAAATTCCTGATTTCTTTTCTTCTCATCTTTATCTTCCCGCACGGTAAGCATGGCCAGTCTTTCAAGGCCTTTTGCAAACGGAAGGAGCACGATGGTGGCACCAATGTTAAAGCAGCTGTGGATAATGGCGATCCCCGCCGGTGTCGCTGCCTGTGCCAGAAATCCAAAATGTAAAAATGCATTCAGGGAGTAGCATCCGATCATGCACACAATCGTTCCGATTATATTAAAATACAAATGGACCAGCGCCGCCCTTTTTGCATTTTTACTGGTTCCTACGGAAGATAACAGTGCCGTCACACAGGTTCCGATATTTTGTCCCATGATAATCGGAAAGGCCGCCCCAAAAGAAAGGCTTCCTGTGGCGCAAAGAGCCTGCAGGATACCAACCGAAGCAGAAGAACTCTGAGTAATGGCAGTCAGTACTGCACCTACCAACATTCCCAGGATCGGGTTGGTAAACACCATCAGCAGATGGGTAAACTGAGGCACTTGGGCCAGCGGCTCTACCGCACCACTCATGGTCTCCATACCAAACATAAGAACCGTAAATCCGATCAATATGGATCCCAGATCTTTTTTCTTCTCCTGTTTTGCCGTCATAATAAGGAAAATACCGATCAAAGCCAAAATCGGTGTAAACGACGATGGCTTTAACAGGCGGATGAAAAAGTTTTCACTCTGGATCCCCGTCAGGCTCAACAGCCAGGATGTAACCGTCGTACCAATGTTGGCACCCATGATGATGCCTACCGCCTGTCCCAGTTTCATGATACCGGAATTTACAAAACCTACTACTGTAACCGTAGTAGCCGAAGAAGACTGGATCACCGCAGTTACACCGGCTCCCAGCAGTACACCTTTGATCGGGGTACTGGTTAATCTCTCCAAAATTTTTTCCAGACGGCCTCCGGACATTCTTGTCAATCCGTCTCCCATAACATTCATTCCGTACAAAAACAATGCCAGACCGCCGATCAATGTCAGAACCTGAAAAAACAACTCACTTAAACTCATCTCTACCTCCATAAATGTAATTTTTTCTCTACATTTTTTACATTAGCATGGCTAAGTAAAGTTTAGTTTATGTGAATGTAAAATCTATGTAAAATTATGCCCTTTTTTGACACCTTCTGGCATAAGCTGCTCCTACTGCGGCCAAAGTGACAGCAAAAAGGACCTGCATGCCGAAGTCCGGCAGCACATTTGCTATGGACACACTGCCCTCTGCCATGGCATCAATCCGCCTGATGGCTTCTACATACCAGTATACCGGCAGGAAATGTGCCACTTTCACGATAGTATCACTTAAAAACTCCAACGGTACAAAAACACCGGCCAAAAAGCACATACCCAGTCCCACCAGATTGGAGATCATGGACAACAGCTGGGTTTTTACCACCATTTTGGAGATCATATACACAAACCCAAAGGTCACTAACATAAAGCAGATCATATTGATCCCGCTTAGCAGTCCTTTATAAGACCAGATCCGGTTTCCCACACCGGCATAGGCAATGAAAAAGTACAAAAGGCACAGTACCCCACCGGCAGTCAGCATGCCAAGGAGCAGTTCTGACTGGATTTTTCCCTGGGAATATCCGGAACAGTTCATCCTTCTTTGAAGTTCCTTTTTCTCAAACTGGATCAGGATCGTTCCAAAGGCCATCACGCCGATGGAAAAGAACACATACGGGATGTATACAAAAAAGAAGTACAAAGAAGAGTGTGACTGGGTATTCTCACTGCTCTCCAAAAAGGAAACGGGTACGGACTGGCTGCAGGCATTCTCCGTGGCCTGCAGTGCCTCAGCTGCATCCATGCCCCCTGCCAGATTCATCTTCAATACTTTTTCATACTCCGTGCCAAGAGACTGGAACACCTGTCCATACACGGTTCCCGGCACGCTGAGAAGCACCGGACAGCTTTCTTTCCCCGCTTTCAATGCCTCCCCAAATCCTTTGGGGATACGGATCACGGCATTTACATTTCTGGCAAAAATCTCATCCTGAATCACCTCGTCATCATCCTGGATCTCTACTCTTTTATGTTCTTTCTCCAGGTACTTTGTAAGTCCCCGGCTGATCTCTGTCTTATCTTCATCCAGGACCGCAAAGGTATAGGTCTCTTTTTGAAACTGTTTTTCCTCATTTTTCTGTCCCCGACCGGCTACCAAAGATGCCACTACCACAAAAATGCCAAGGTACATAAGGATCATCCCTTTTTGCTTTTTCAGCATTAGAAAAAATGTTTTATACACTTGCATATCTCTTCCTCCTGACCAGTAACAAACTCAAGACTCCAAACACCAAAGTCAGGCACATAAGCAGTACCAGATTCTGGCAGACTCTTCCATATGTATTGTACACATTCAAAGCATAAAAAGAATCTACGATCAACGCCGCCGGATTGATGTGGTTCACAAATGGCGCATGATGGGCAAAATAATCCCGGATGCCGCTTACCATCAGGTCGCTCATGGCGCAGAACATGAGATTGGCCCCTACACAGATTCCTACTTTCACACCTTCCGAAAGTTTTGGAAGGGCTCCGATAAAGAAACCAAACATGGTTCCGTAACAGGTTCCCGCCAGCAGAAGGAGCAGGATCATTCCTGTTTTTTCTCCCAATTCGATTCCAAGTACGAACCGCATATAACCATATACCAGCAGAGCCGAAGCGTATTCCAGTACCTCGCAGCTGATAAAATCTGCCAGGATGGCCCTTGCCTTGGATACCGGTGCCACACCACGCCTCATTCCCAGCACCGATGTGTCAGCCTGCAGCCGTACCGCTTTGTCTGCCCCTGCAAAAGAAGCAAACAGACAAGTCATGGCAAAAATAGCATAAAAGTAGGATACGGTATCGTCCATGTTGCCTTCGGTTGTCTTTTTTTCCGTAAATCCAATAGTCTCTGATTTCATCTGTTCCATAGCATCCGCCAGTTTCTGCGGGTTCTCCCGGGCCAGCCTCTCCAGCGTATCTTTATAATGAATATACTGGTTCACGATCTGCTGGAGCACTGACTGTTCTATGCCGTTTTGTGCCACTTTCAAAGTCAGTTTTTCTTCCTGGCACAGGACACCGTGAACTTTCTCTTCCTTTAACCACTGCTCTGCCTGTTCCATAGAATCGGCTTTTTTTACATTGATAAAGGCCTTGTCCCCTTCTTTTATCTGGCTTAACTGCTGAAGGGTCGTCTCCAGTGCCACCTCTTCCTTTCCTTCATAAAGAGCCACCTGGATGGTGCTCATTTTCTCCGTTGCATCACTGATCTTTCCAAATGCCATGTACATAAAGGTGGCTAATAAAACCGGGAACAGCAGGGTCCAGAAGATGACTTCTTTCGCCCGGATCAGCTGTTTACAGCTGTAATGTAATAAATGACTGAACATAACGATCCCTCCTTCATATAATATGTATCGCCCCCTCGCCTACTCTCGGCGGCAGGTCCTCGGAACCATCCTAAAAAATGACTTCGTCATTTTGGTTCCTCGTCTCGCAGTGTTTTTCCGGTGATTTCCAGGAACACATCATTCAGGGTCGGTCTTTCGCTGTAGATCCTTCCCAGTGACACCTTCTCATCTTCCAGCAGATGCAGGACTTTCAACAGATTATCACTGCCTCCGCTGCACTGCAGTGTCACCATGCCCTCTTCATATTTCCCTTGGTATATATGAGGCAGGTCATACAGTTTTTTCAGTGTTTCTTCCGCTATCTGCGGCACCTCCAGACGGATGGTTTCTGTATTTTTGATCATGGCTTTCAGTTCATCCGCCGTTCCCTGAGCCAGCACTTTTCCCCGGTCCAAAATAGCGATGCGGCTGCAGATCTGCTCTACTTCTTCCATATAATGGGATGTATAAATAACGGTGGCTTCCTGTTTGTTTAACATCATGATTCCCTCCAGGATCTTGTTCCGGCTCTGGGGATCTACAGCCACCGTCGGTTCATCAAAAAAGATCAATTCCGGTTTATGTGCGATCCCGCAGGCAATATTTAACCGGCGGAGCAATCCTCCCGACAATTTTTTCGGATAGTATTTACGAAACTCCGACAGTCCTACAAACTCTATGGCTTCCTCCACACACTGTTTTCTTTTTTGCTTTTCTTCTATATATAAGCCGCAGAAATAGTCTATGTTCTCATACACCGTCAGTTCATCAAACACAGCCACATTCTGCATGACCACGCCAATCTTTCTTTTCCGGTCACTGGTATTTCCATCCATGGGACGCCCCATTACATTGATTTCTCCCTTATCATACTGAAGCAGCGATAAAATACAGTTGATGGCGGTTGTTTTGCCGGAGCCGTTTGGCCCCAGAAGACCAAATATCTCGCCCTTTCGTATCTCCAGATTCAGATGATCCAGTGCCACCCGCTCTTTGTACCGCTTTACCAGATTTTTCACTTCTACCACATTTTCCATACCAATCCCTCATTTCTTCCTTTGATACCACCATTATATCAGAAATTTTCCCATCACAACAGAGACGATTGTCACCTCCTGACTGTGACAAATGTCATTTGACCTTTCCCCCGGGTTTCGATATACTTAACTTAACACACACCCTGCCGTCCGGCGAAGGCAGGGCGATATTATGCAAGGAGGATATATTGATGCGAAATCTGCAATACAAAGGGATCCTTAGTGTTCTCTGTCTGCTTCTTGCCTGCCAGTATGACATTTCAGGAAAAACCATTTTTCTTTTTCTTCTGGCTGTTTTGTGTTCCTGTGTAACAGACCTGGTCGGTCAAAAACCATTTACCGCCGTTCTTATATGCTTATTTGGTGTACTTTCCCTTTTTATACCCAGTGCCTGCTTTTTTCTGCCGCTGGTGTCCTATGATCTCTGGCGGTATCATTTGTCCGGCTGGCGGTATCTGTTTTTTTTCTTTTCTTTATATTCTCTGGCTCTGCACCCGTCTCCCCTGGGGCTCTGTCCTTTTGTTTTGTGCGTATTTGTGTGCCTGGCGGC
>JAXDTV010000125.1:0-17718 GCA_034089785.1 Eubacterium sp. | reverse complement strand
AACCGACAACCTGATCGGATGGACGCAGGTAACCAACAATGTGACAAAAGATACTTCTGAGACAGGAAGTGTGTTTGCCTCTTATTGGGGAAATTGGGCCAAGTACAACAAAAATGGAGTGGCCAACAAAGATAACAGCGGAAACGACTGCCTGTTGAAAGATAACCAGTGGGCACCGGATGTGATCTACAATAAGGCCATGAAGAAATGGTGTATGTACATGTCTGTCAACGGACCGGATCTGAACTCTGTGATCGTGCTTCTGACTGCCGATAAACTGGACGGAGACTGGACCGTGCAGGGACCGGTTATTTATTCGGGTCTGACGACCAAAGACGGTGTAGAAGGACATAACTTCAAGTACACAGACTATGAGAAGGCTACCGGCGAAAGTACACTGGCATCCAGATACTTGACTGGAACCAGTTACAACCCGGCTTATCAGACCAACGCCATTGATCCTTGTGTAAAATATGACGCAGAAGGAAATCTCTGGATGTCTTACGGATCCTGGTTTGGCGGTATTTACTTCATTAAACTGGATGCCAAAACAGGTCTGAGAGATTACAGTTATACTTACAAATACGATACGGATGACGCCGACGGCACCACTTCCGATCCATACATGGGAATCCGTGTAGCAGGAGGCGGCCGTGCTACAGGAGAGGCTTCTTACATCATCCAGAAAGATGGCTACTACTATATGTTCGAGTCCTATGGCGGATTGACAGCTAGTGGAAACTACAACATGCGAGTATTCCGTTCTAAGAACATTACCGGACCATATGTAGATAAACAGGGCAGAAATGCACTGAGAACCTCTAAAAATACTACTTCTGTTACAGGTAATATTGGTATCCGTCTGATGGCAGGCTACAAGTGGTCCTGCAATTCTAAAGGATATCTGGCACAGGGACATAACTCTGCACTGGTAGATGATGACGGAAGAATGTTTTTGGTATACCACACTCGTTTCACAAACAGTGGTGAAACCCATCAGGTCCGTACCCATCAGATGTTTATGAGTGAGGATGGATGGCTTTGTGTGGCTCCATATACCTACAACGGAGAGAAGATATCCGCTTCCGGATATGATAAAAAAGAAGTAGTTGGTGCTTATGAGTACATTTACCATGAGCCATCCACAGCAGGTGGTTCCGTAGTAAACAGCACTTACATCACACTGTATGAGAATGGTACAGTTGGCGGTGTGGATGTCGGCGGTACATGGACTATGAAGAGCGGCAAGCCATATGTAGACTTCACCATCAAAGGTGTAAAATACCAGGGTGTATTCAGTTATGGTTACGATGAATCAGCAGCCAGAAACCGTGTTATGACATTTACGGCAGTAGGTGCCAATAATGTATGTATCTGGGGATCCAAGACATTGAAAGATCCAAAGACAGAAAGTGAATCTGTTACAGCTGACAGCAGTGCCATTACCGTTCCATCCAGTGCTGCAGCAGATTTTGATCTGGCACTGGGAGGTGCTTATGGCTCCACGGTTTCCTGGAAGGTGACAGCGGCAGACAATTCGGTTGCGATTCAGGGATCCAAGGCAGTTGTAAAGAGACACTTAAAAGATGGCAGTGCTACACTGACTGCTACCATCACAAAGGGTACATCTTCTGCCACCAAGACATATAAAGTGACAGTGCCGGGACTCTTGAATGATATCCAGATCGAGACAGTGGTGAAATCAGACAGCATAACCTTGCCGAAAACACTGGATGGCGGTTACGCGATTTCCTGGACATCATCGGATACATCCGTGATCAACCCGGCTACCGGTGCGGTAACAAGACCGGCTGCAGAAAGCAAGGATGTTACCCTGACAGCTACCGTTACCGGAAACGGGAAAACAGAAACCAAAGAGTTTTCCGTAAAAGTTCTGACCAAGGGAGATGTTCAGTATCTGTACACACAGGACTATGAAAGCGTAACGGATATTACTACATTGTTTGCTTCTACCGATATGGCAGACGGAATTTTTTTAGAGACAGAAGGTACAAATCATTTCTTGAAATTTAAACAGTCGGGGGCTTCTACTGATCGTGCTAACCGTGGAGGCAAGGCCGCAGACTTTGGCATTACAGCAGGGCAGTCTTCCTATATTGTGGAAATGGATGTGGCACTGACTTCCGGAAATAAAAAAGAGCGTTCCCAGTCACAGCTGGTATTAACCTCTACAGACAGTACCACGGATAAGGCTAGTAACAACTTAGGAATGGCGGACGCAGATGCTTATATTCTGAAACTGGATACCACGCAGAATACCACCGGTCAGTTACAGACAGACTGGTATATCAATGGTACACAGAACAAACTTACCATACCATCCGGAACTTGGGTACATCTGCAGGTTGAGGTAAATGTGACAGCCAAGACTTTGAAAGTAGTGGCAACCAACGGAGACACAGTACTTGGTACAGTGGACAATGTAGCCTTTACCGGAAATGGTACACCAAAAGGATTTTATGTATTGTCCGGCCGCAGATCCGGTGTGACCCTGATTGACAACATAAAAGTACAGTAATAAAAGTCATAATATTAACATATCAATAATCTGACACGAAGATCTGTGTGGCGCAAGTGCAAAAGGTGCTTGCAATACACAGATCTTTTCGTTGGAGGAAAATACGGAGGACAGATATATCGGAAATAGGCGTTTTTCCTTTACGAAAGAGAGAATTTATGATAGAATGAATTAGAATTATAAATAATGGTTTCGCAGAAAGGAGAAGGTATTAATGCGAAGAATGAGAGGAAAGAGTATTTTAGCTGTGATGCTGAGCTTTTCCATGCTGGGAGGCGTGCTTTCCGCAGGCGGTGAGATAAAAAATGCGTCAGCGGAGGTAGCTACGGCAACACCGGAGTTTGGAACCCAGATTATCACAGAGGATATGTTGAATACAACACCGGACGAGAACTACAAAGTAGATATGTCCATGCAGGGTGATGCGAAAGATGGAGATTATAATAAATATTTCCTGGATGATGATGTACAGACCGTAAAGATCAACATAGATGAAAATAACCTTATGTATATGTTTCAGAACGCCTCGGATAAGCCGCAGGTTATGACCAATCAGGTAACCATCGGGGATGAGACCATTGGTTATGCAGGATTGAAGACTAAGGGAAGTTATACATTGCAGAATATGCCATATGGCAATAGCCGGTTTTCACTGACTTTGAATTTTGGTAAGTATATCAAAAAGAAAAAGTACGGAGCAACCCAGAACTTCCACGGACTGAGCAAAGTAAGTTTTAATAACTTCTATTTTGACAAGAGTATGCTGAAGGAATTCTGTGCATGGAAAGTTTTGTCCAAGATGGGAATCCCCACACCACAGGTAGGACTTGCCAAGATTTATATCAATGACAAGTATTACGGTGTGTACTTCATGGTGGAGAATATGGATTCCAGCATCCTGGAGCAGTACAAAAAAGTGGACAAAAGCGAGATCAGTGACTATCTGGTAAAACCGGAGTATTACCGCATGGAGTATAACACAGCCATGGATCAGTTTATCAATGCGGAGGGTGATTTTGACTTGTCTGAGCATTTGAAAAAGAATGAAAATGGTGATTATGAGGCCAGTGAGGCTTTGCATAATGCCATTGGTGGTTTGTGGGAATACGACAATGACACGCTGCAGGATGTAGCCAAAATGATACCTACCGTTTTGAAATGGCAGAAGAAGTTAAACCAGCTTTATAACGGAACGGATTTTAGCGGCAAGAAAATTGATGTTAACAGCGACGAATATGTGAAGCTGTTGGATCAGGTCATTGATGTGGATGAGGTAGTGCGTTATTATGCCACCCACAGTTTCCTGGTACAGACTGACGATATGTTTACCGGTGAGAAAAACTTCGCTGTTTATGTAGATAAAAACGGCAAATCCATGATGCTTCCATGGGATTACGATCTGAGTATGGGATGCTTCTATCCAACCACAGCGTCGGCGACAGCCAACTTTAAAATTACCCAGATGTATGATCCGGAGCGAAATGATTTTGGATACAATGAAGAAGAGGGATATTCCCAGTACCCATTGTTCTATGTGATCTATCAGAATAAGTCACTGATGAATAAGTTTAAGAAATATATGAAAGACTGTTCCAAGATCGCAGCACTGGGTGGAACACTTTCCACCGGAGAAACCATAGAACCGGGATACATCAATTCCTGTATTGAAAAGATCCAGGATAAACTGCAGGCGGCAGCAACCATGCCACTTACATCCGGCGGAAGATATATCAATGCCAGCCAGCCGGCAGATATGAAAAAGGCATTGCCAAGTATCAAAAAGATTTATGCTATGCGTTCGGTAGGTGTAGTATCCCAGGTAGACGGTATCAATGCAACAGTATGCGGTTCCGGATGCGATCTGTCAGCCGTAGGAAATGGCCAGCCGGACCGGTTTATTTCTATGAGGGGCAAGATGGCTATTGTAGACGAGAAAACGGGTATTTTTGCAGTAAATACATACCTTGGAGGATTCGCGGCGTCCCTGACTGCGACCAAACTGACACAGGACAGTCAACAGTACAAGACCGTGCAGTCAGGCGTTCAGATGGATGCCGGCAGCAATCCGGTAGAGATGTATTCACTGTCAGCCGTGGGAAGTCCGATAGACAAATACACTGTATATGTGCCAACGGCATCCAAGTATAAAAACACAGATCTGGTGCTGTACAATTATAAAAAGGATGGCTCCACAGAGAAAGTCAGCACGAAAAAAGACGACAATGTATATTACGGAGAAGTTTCCGAACTGGGAACTCTGGTGTTGGCAACCACATCCAAGGTGGAAAACAAGACCAATACCAATGCAACCACAACCGTAAAGAAAGACCAGGCAGTAAAAGGAAAAACATATACAGTAAAAGGTGTTAAATACAAAGTAACTGCCAACGGAACAAAGAGAACCGTAACCCTTGTAAAACCAACATCCAAAAACAAAAAGAGCATTACCATTGGAAAAACCGTTACCATCAAAGGGCAGTCTTTCCAGATTACAGCCATTGCGGCCAATGCCTTTGCAAAAAATAAGAAGTTGAAGAAAGCGGTGATCGGTGCCTCCGTTAAGACCATCGGTGCGAAGGCGTTTTATCAGGCTAAAAAACTGAAATCCCTGGTAGTAAAATCCAAAAAACTTACCAAAGTGGGCAAAAATGCGCTGAAAGGCATTCAGAAGAAAGCGGTGATCAAAGTGCCTTCTTCCAAACTGAAAAAGTATAAGAAACTCTTTAAGAACAAGGGACAGAAAAAGACAGTAAAAATCAAGAAATAATGGAGTTGTTAGCATGAAAGACAGAAGGGTTCGCAGAGTAATAACCGTTTGTGTGCTGGCAGCCATGGTAGCAGGCATTGCCGGAGGGATCTCTCCGGTAACCGCCAGTGCCCATGGAGTAAAAGCCAGACAGGTTACGGAAAAAATGCTCAAAACACAGCCGGATAAAAATTACAAGATACAGAAACAATATCAGGGAAAGGCAAAAGACGCTGAGTATGTGAACTATTTCCTGAAGGAAGACATACAGACTGTATCTCTGACAGTGGATAAAAACAATTTGGATTATTTGTTCCAGAATGGTTCCGAAAAACCTACTGTGATGGCAGATTCTGTCAAGATCGGAGATGAGACTTATGGTTATGTAGGATTGAAAACCAAAGGAAATTATACTTTGGATCACACTTATAATGACAATGTAGCCAATGACCGTTTTTCATTTTCCGTCAATTTTGGCAAGTATATCACGAAAGAAAAGTATGGAGAAGACCAGAATTTCCATGGCTGCGACAAAATCAGTTTCAACAATTTCTATTTTGACAAAAGTATGCTCAAGGAGTATTTTGCCCTGAAACTGTTGAATGAAATGGGACTGCCGGCACCCCAGTACGGACTGGCAAAAGTGTACATCAACGGTAAGTTCTATGGTGTGTATTCCATGATCGAGAATATGCAGAAATCCATTTTGAAACGGTATCTGAATGTAGGAGGAAAGGCTCTGTCAGATTATCTGGTAAAGCCAACCCACACCAATATGCAGTATGATGACCAGATGGATTCCTATCTGACCAAAGCAGGCACCTATGATCTGGGCAAAGATATTACCACAGACAAAAATGGTCTGAGTCAGGCCAAAGGAGTTCTGGCAGAGCAGAGTGGCTTGTGGGAAAACCATGAGGACACCCTGACTAAGGTAAAGAATGAACTGCCCCGGGTGTTCACCTGGCAGAAAAAACTGACCCTGCTGAGCCAGGGAAAGGACAGCAAGGGCAACAAGATCGATGTCAACAGTGACGAATATATCAAAGAGTTAGAGCAGATCATGGATGTAGAGGAAGTGGTTAAGTATTTTGCCACCCACAGTTTCCTGGTGCAGAATGACGATATGTTCGTAACCCAGCAGAATTTCGGACTGTATGTGGATAAAGACGGAAAATCCATGCTCCTTCCATGGGACTATGATCTGAGTTTTGGCTGTTATTATCCAAGTACCGCAGAATCCACGGCGAATTTTAATATCGACCAGATGTACAAAGAGGATATGGGCGGTGAATTCGGCGAAAAGCCCATGAAGAAATTTACATATGCAGATTATCCGCTGTTTCAGGTGATCTATCAGAACAAGGCGCTGATGAAAAAGTACCATCAGTATATGAAGGATTGTTCCAAGATCGTTCTGACAGGAGGTACGGTGACGGACGGTCAGGTGTTTGAAGCAGGACGGTTTTACGCCAGTGCACAGAAGTTAAAGGACAAATTGTTCAAGGCGGCAGCTGAGCCGCTGGCATCCAATGTAGAATATCTTAACTATACAGAACAGCCACGGGATGTAAAGATCGCATTTCCGAATATTACAAAGATCCTGGCACTGCGGTCAGCCGGTGTTATCAGCCAAGTAGATGGATTGCAGGCTACGGTCAGTGGCTATGGATGCGATCTGGAAAGCCTTGGAAACGCCGTGCAGAGCATTAACACCAGCACCGGCACGCTGGCCATTGCAGATGCTTCTACCGGGATTTATCTGGTGGGGGATTATTCCAATCAGGCCAAAAACAGCCGTCCACCGTCATTAACGGCAGAAAAACTGGATTCATCCAATGAAGTGTATCAGAAACTAAAAAAAGCATCCGGCGTTTCTTCGGATGAGGATATTGTGGTGTATTCCATGTCGGATACATCCGAACCAAAGGATGGCTATAAAATGTACCTGCCGGTAGGAAGCGGCATGGATCCATCCCAGGTTTCGGTGTACTGTTATACACCAGAGGGGGTGAAGTATTTGAAATCAACCACGCAGGACCGGACTGTGATAGCAGACAGCGATTCCATCCGCTATGTGGCCGTTGTAAAAGGAAAGCAGGCTGCGGAGTGGGTAAAATGGCTGGGACTTGCCTTGGTAGGCTTGGCAGTCATCGCAGCAGTTCTGGGATTTTTACACAAAAGAAGAAAAGAAAAAAGGGGCGCATGATCACGCCCGCAGATCAAAGTTATACCGGGCAATGGTACCTACCGGAGCCTCGGCATTCATAAAGTCATTTACAAGGTCAAAGTCCTTTTCCTTCATGGAAAATTCGGAGGAAAAAGAAAAACCTTGTTCGTTTAAGGCATCTTGCAGCAGATTGATATTTTTTTCAAGAAGCGCCAAGGTGTCTTTTTCGTCTACAAAAAACTTGGTAGTAATGGAAGTGTTCTCTCTTATTATATGGATATCCAGTGAACCGAGATGATCCATGTCCAGATGCAGCAGGGCTTTCAGGCTGTCCGGGTGGCGGCGGAGAGATTCCTTTCTGGTCATAACATACAAATCCCCATGGGCATTTTGCTGTTGTAATTTCACAGGTAACTGCACATACTGGTAAGTGTCGTTTAACAATTTCATGAAATCCAGATTCTGGCTGGTCTGGGTGGTCTGCTGCTGCAGGTTTTCAAACAGATTTTTGCCAAATACATCCTGGCTGAAATGAGACAGTTTATCTACCTGGCTGGAAATCTGCTGGTACAGTTCTTCTACGGCTCCCTTTTGCTTGAGTTTTTCCGGTGAAAGGGTCCAGTTGGATAAAAACTGATCCTTTACAAGCTGCTGGAAGGAAGGGGAGGAAAGGAGGCCGGAGGCCTGCTGGGTACTCATCTGTGGAAGAGCCTGGCGGACAGCCGTCAGAAAATCCCGGATAGTGAGAGTCCCTTCCTTCAGGGAAGTGGTCAGTTCTTCCGGAAGAGGAAGATCCGACAGGAG
This sequence comes from Eubacterium sp., assembly GCA_034089785.1. Classification (GTDB taxonomy): domain Bacteria; phylum Bacillota; class Clostridia; order Lachnospirales; family Lachnospiraceae; genus Eubacterium_F. Next base: position 9,459 of record JAXDTV010000125.1, on the reverse strand, counting down.
GGAATGAAAGGCTTCCCGTTCTTCCGGAGAAAGGGAAAATCCTATCTGCTCATGGATAAAAGGAATTTTGTAATCCTTTGCCAGCCCGCTTTCGGAAAGAGCTGCCTTGGCAGCGGAGGCACCGTCTGTAAGAGAAGAAAAAATCTGCTTCATACGGCTGAACGGAGAAGAAGAGATTTCTGCTTCTTCGGAAAGAGCGGCACCTGCTTCCTCCGGCAGTGCTTCTTTGGCAGACTCAGAAATCTCTTCTTCGGCTGCTGTTTCCGTTTGTGCCTCGGCGGCAGCGGCCTGAGATTCTTTTAACGCCTGCTCCTCCGGTGTAAGAGGGGAGGAAAGAGCCAGGTTCAAAAGCTGTCCGGCGGTCTGTCCGGAAAGCCTTGGAACCTGGGTGTCGATGGCGTTCATCAGGTCAGCGACACTGTCAGTGATCTGGGCAAAATGATCCAATAAAGAATGTTCATTTTTTTCATACTGTTCAAACTGTGCCAGATTTTCCGCTGTAAGAGGCAGACCCAGGCGGCGCAGTGTGATGACAGAATTTACATCTGCATCCGGGTAGGTGGCGCACAGACGGATGGAGGATAAAATATTTTCCCGGCTGATGGACTGCTGGTTCATCAAAAGACTGCGGACCACATCGCTGTTGCGGGCGGACTTTGGCAGACCGGCTTCTTCCAGTGCCTGGTCAATGGTATCTTCCATATCTAATAAGTAGGAAGTGCTGACTGCCTTCATGTAGATCGTATTCTGATCCAGACTGACGATCTTAAAGGCTGCCTTCTGACCGATGGAATACTGTCCGGCGTCAGGAAGCCGGCCGGTAAAAGTCGTGCCGTCTTCCATAGCCAGTGTGATCTGGTCACTGTGGACATCACTGACAACACCTTTTAAAGTCTGGCCCTCTCTGAGCATTACCGTGGTATTGCCGGTGCGGTAGGCTTTTGGCTGGGAAGAGGCCACAGAAGAAGACGGACTGTCTGTACTGTTTTGGATCCCATTACTAACGATTGGCATAGTGCACCTCCTGTAAAAATAGTCAACTCTATGTTGTATATCGGATAATTGCCGGGAATGTGAAGAATAAAAAACTTTTATTTTTTTCAAAAAACTGGTTGACAACTGTACTTGGTGGTGGTATTTTAATGGTAGTTAAAGATTAGCACTCGAAGTTAATGAGTGCTAACAATAACAAAAAACAGTCGGAGTGACAAAGGAAGTGATTCTGTGGAATTAAATGAGCGTAAGCAAAAGATTTTGGAAGCGATCATTCAGAACTATATGGAGACAGGCGAGCCGGTAGGTTCCAGAACCGTGTCCAAGTATGCAGATATGAATTTGAGCTCCGCAACGATTCGGAATGAGATGTCGGATCTGGAGGAGATGGGCTACATTTTACAGCCTCATACATCAGCAGGAAGGATTCCTTCTGATAAAGCATACCGCCTCTATGTAGACACCATGCTGAAGAACAAAAATGCCGAAGTGGAAGAGATGAAAGGACTTCTGGTGGAAAAGGCCGACAAGATCGACCTTTTGCTGAAACAGGTTGCTAAACTTCTGGCAGACAATACCAACTACACCACCATGGTGACCAAACCAAAGTATGAGCACAAAAAGATCAAGTTTATCCAGTTAAACCAGATCGTAGACGGCCAGCTTCTGGTGTTGGTAGTGCTGGACAACAATCATGTAAACAATAAGTTTATCAATCTGGAAGAACCTCTGGCAGAGGACATTGTCTCGCAGATGAATTTCCTTATTAACACAGCCTTGAATGGCCTGGATTTTACAGAGATCAACATGGCCATCATGCAGAAGATCAAAGAGCAGGCAGGTGCTTACGGAGATCTGGCAGGCAGCGTGTTAGATTGTGTTGCCGAGGTTATGGCGGAGGAAGACAACGCCGAGATTTATACTTCCGGTGCCACCAATATTTTGAAATATCCGGAACTTACGGATAAGGAAAAGGTGACGGAACTGCTTTCTACATTTGAGGAAAAACAGATGCTGGAAGCCTGGGCCAATGACGAGACCGGGGAAGACAAAGAGCATGCCATTCAGGTATATATCGGAGAGGAATCACCGGTAGAGTCCATGAAAGACTGTTCGGTAGTGACAGCAACTTACCAGATCAAGGAAGGCGTGTATGGCAAAATCGGCATCGTGGGGCCAAAGAGAATGGACTATGAGAAAGTAGTAGGTACCCTGGAGGGCTGCATGCAGCAGCTGGATGACATATTTAAAAAGAAGATAGAATAGAAAGGTGGCTGTGAAGTGGAAGAAATAAAGAATGAAACACAGGAAGAAGCCGTTGAGACAAAACAGGAAACGGCAGAGACTCCGGAAGAAGTAAAAGAGACACCGGAGACAGAAGAAAAAGAAAAAAAGAAAACTTCTAAAAAGAAGCCGAAGAAAGATAAGAAAGATGAAAAGATCGAGGAACTGAATGACCGCCTTATGAGAAATCTGGCGGAGTTTGAGAATTTCAGGAACCGGTCTGAAAAAGAAAAAGCTTCTATGTTTGAAGTTGGTTCCAAATCGGTGATCGAAAAGATCCTTCCGGTGGTAGACAACCTGGAGCGTGGATTTGACGGATTATCCGAGGAAGAAAAAGAGACTCCTTTTGTAAAAGGAATTGAAGCTGTGTACAAACAGCTGATGACCGTATTCGAGGAATTAGGCGTTCAGCCGATTGAGGCAGTCGGAAAGGAATTTGATCCGAATCTCCACAATGCAGTAATGCATGACGAAGATGACAGCGAAGCCGTCAATGTGGTTGTAGAAGAATTCCAGAAAGGATACACTTACAAAGACAGCGTTGTAAGACATAGTATGGTTAAAGTTCTAAATTAATAATAGAAAAGGAAAGAGTCGTTAAGCGACAGAAAGTGAGGATTATTATGAGCAAGATTATTGGTATTGACTTAGGTACAACAAATAGCTGTGTAGCAGTCATGGAAGGTGGAAAACCAGTTGTTATCGCAAACGCAGAGGGTGCCAGAACAACCCCATCCGTTGTAGCTTTTACAAAGAATGGTGAGAGACTGGTTGGTGAGCCGGCTAAGCGTCAGGCTGTTACCAATGCTGATAAGACGATCTCTTCTATTAAGAGACATATGGGTACAGATTACAAAGCATCCATCGATGGTAAAAATTATACACCACAGGAGATTTCCGCTATGATCCTTCAGAAACTGAAAGGTGATGCTGAGAACTACCTGGGCGGCGAAAAAGTAACAGAGGCAGTTATCACGGTACCGGCTTACTTCAACGATGCACAGCGTCAGGCAACAAAAGATGCCGGAAAGATTGCCGGTCTGGATGTAAAACGAATCATCAACGAGCCAACAGCAGCCGCTCTGGCATATGGGCTGGACAACGAAGGCGAGCAGAAGATCATGGTATACGATTTAGGTGGTGGTACATTTGATGTATCTATTATCGAGATCGGTGACGGCGTTATCGAAGTATTGTCCACATCCGGAGACAACCGTCTTGGTGGTGATGATTTTGATAACAAGATCACAAATTACATGGTTGAAGAGTTCAAAAAGGCAGAAGGCGTAGACCTTTCTACTGATAAGATGGCTATGCAGCGTCTGAAAGAAGCAGCAGAGAAAGCAAAGAAAGAACTTTCTTCCGCTAATACAACCAACATCAACCTGCCATTTATCACAGCAACGGCAGAAGGTCCAAAGCACTTTGACATGAACCTGACCCGTGCACAGTTTGATGATCTGACAAGAGATCTGGTAGAGCGTACAGCAACACCGGTACAGAATGCTTTGAAAGATGCAGGTATCACAGCTTCTGAACTTGGTAAAGTATTGTTGGTTGGTGGTTCTACTCGTATCCCGGCTGTACAGGACAAAGTAAAACAGCTGACAGGACATGAACCAAATAAATCTTTGAACCCGGATGAGTGTGTTGCACTTGGTGCTTCCATTCAGGGTGGTAAACTGGCAGGAGATTCCGGTGCAGGCGATATCCTTCTGCTGGATGTAACACCATTGTCACTGGCAATTGAGACAATGGGTGGTATTGCAACCAAATTGATCGAGAGAAACACAACCATCCCTACTAAGAAGAGTCAGATCTTCTCTACCGCAGCAGATAACCAGACTGCTGTAGATATCAATGTAGTACAGGGTGAGCGTCAGTTCGCAAGAGATAACAAATCTCTGGGACAGTTCCGTCTGGATGGAATCCCTCCGGCAATGAGAGGAGTACCTCAGATCGAAGTTACTTTCGATATTGATGCCAACGGTATTGTAAATGTATCTGCTAAGGACTTGGGAACAGGAAAAGAACAGCACATTACGATCACAGCTGGTTCTAACATGAACGATGAAGAAATAGAAAAAGCAGTAAAAGAAGCTGCTGAATTTGAAGCGCAGGATAAGAAACGAAAAGAAGGCATTGATGCCCGCATCGAGGCAGAAGGTCTTGTAAGCCAGACTGAGAAAGCATTGACGGATGTAGGAGAAGCAGTAGACGCTTCCCAGAAAGAGACAGTTCAGGCTGACATCGACAAGATCAAAGCAATTCTGGAGCGTACAACACCGGAAAACATGAGCGATGCAGATGTAGATGAACTGAAAGCTGCCAAAGAGTCTTTGATGAACAATGCACAGCAGGTATTTGCCAAAGTGTATGAGCAGGCACAGGCAGCAAACGGTGGCGCAGCAGGTGCCGGCCCGGATATGTCCGGAGCCGCAGACCAGGGCGCAGCAACGGACAACGGCGGCGATGATGTAGTAGACGGAGACTTCCGCGAACTGTAATAGATTCGCTCCGGGGCGGAGGAGATAAAAATGGCTGAAAAGAGAGATTATTATGAAGTCCTGGGTGTGGACAAAAATGCGGATGCCGCAGCATTAAAGAAGGCATACCGTGTTCTTGCTAAAAAATACCACCCAGACATCAATCCGGGGGACAAAGAGGCAGAGGCAAAATTCAAAGAGGCTTCCGAGGCTTATGCCGTACTCAGTGATCCGGATAAAAGAAGACAATACGACCAGTTTGGTCATGCAGCCTTTGATGGAGGAGCCGGCGGTGGCGGCTTCTCCGGCGGCATGGACATGGACGATATATTCGGAAGCTTTGGAGATATATTTGGAGATCTCTTTGGCGGTGGCTTTGGAGGCCGCAGCCGGAGAGCGGATCCGAATGCACCACAGAGAGGTGCCAATCTGCGGACACAGGTTCGTATTACCTTTGAAGAGGCTTGCTTTGGAACGGAGAAAGAAATCGAAATTCCAACGAAAGTAGAGTGTAAGACATGTGGCGGTTCCGGTGCAAAGGCCGGTACGAAGCGTGAAACCTGTCCAAAATGTAATGGACGGGGACAGATCGTCCACTCCCAGCAGTCTCTGTTTGGTATGGTACAGAATGTAACAACCTGTCCGGAATGTGGCGGTAAAGGAACCATTGTGAAAGAAAAATGTCCGGACTGCCATGGAAATGGTTATACCAGCACCAGAGAGAAATTGCAGGTATCCATCCCAGCCGGTATTGACCAGGGACAGAGTGTGCGCCTGAGAGGCAAAGGTGAGCTGGGACAAAACGGCGGTGCCAGAGGAGATCTGCTGGTGGAAGTATATGTGGAGAACCACAAAGAGTTCCAGCGCAGCAATTACGATATTTATTCCACAGTGAAAATATCCTATCCAAAGGCAGCCCTTGGCGGCGATGTGATCATTCACACCATTGATGGTGATGTGGCATACAATGTAAAAGCCGGCACCCAGACCGGCACTCGTGTAAGACTCCGGGGCAAAGGAGTTCCGTCTCTTCGCAACAAGAAGATGCGCGGAAATCACTATGTAGATCTGGTAGTAGATGTGCCAACCAGTCTTACAAGAGAGCAGAAGAAACTTTTGGAGCAGTTGGAAAACAGCTTTGAAGGAAAAGAAAAGAAAAGGAAACGACTGTAAAGTGATACAGACACTCCCTTTGTCTGGCTATTCTTTTGAAAAAAAGATAGTCGGATGGAGGGAGTTTTTATGTTATAATATCAGAAAAACATAGATGGAACGGAGGAACACCATGACATTACAGCAGCTTACTTATCTGGTAACGGTGGCAGACTGTGGGAATATTACAGAGGCGGCAGAGAAACTTTTTATCTCTCAGCCATCTTTGAGTACGGCGATTTCGAATCTTGAAAAAGAAATGGGAGTCAGGGCATTTGTCCGGTCCAATAAGGGCGTGGTAACGACAAGAGAGGGAGAGGAACTGCTTTCTTTTGCCAGGATGCTTCTGGAACAGGCAGACCATATGAAGGAATATTTTATCAAGGGAGAGAAACGAAGTCCCAAGTTTTCCGTATCCTGCCAGCACTACTCCTTCGCCGTCAACGCCTTTGTAGATCTGATCAAAGAATACGATGCAAACCGGTATAACTTTATTATCCGGGAGACCCAGACCGGGGAGATCATTGAAGATGTGGCGAACGGAAAAAGTGAAATTGGCGTGATCTATTTATCGGAGCACAATGAAGAGGTTCTCGCAAAGCTGATCAAAAATAACCAGTTGGTCTTTGAGCAGTTGTATGTGGCAAAACCCCATGTTTTTATATGCAAAGAGCATCCGCTGGCAGACCGGGATGTGATCACCATGGAAGATCTGGCACCATATCCCTATCTTGTATATGAACAGGGAAACCGGAACTCCTTTTATTTTTCAGAGGAATTTATCAGCATGCTGGATTTTCCCAAGATCATTCAGGTAAGAGACCGGGCAACTTTGTTCAATCTGGTGATCGGCCTCAATGGATTTACCGTAAGCAGCGGCGTCATTGACCATAAATTAAATGGCAGTGATATTATTGCAAAGCCTCTTTTGGTGGACAAGACCATGCGCATCGGTGTGGTGCGAAAGGAAAATATTATTTTCAGCCAGTATGCCCGAACCTATATGGAAGCCTTGAAAACCCATTTATCCATAGATTGAAACTATGGATAAGACGCAGTTTTATGTATTTTATTAAAATAACAATGGATGATACAATATCCTCACAGTAAGAGAAAAACGGAGGATATAAAAATGAGTACATTAAAGACACCTTTTCGATATGATTTTGTGGGAAGTTTTTTGAGACCACAGGCACTGAAAGACGCCAAGGCAGCATACCTGGATGGAGAGATCACAGAAGAAGCCTTTGATAAAGTTGTGAATGAAGAGATCACCAAAGTGGTAGCAAAACAGAAAGAACTTGGATTCCATGTGATCACCGATGGAGAGTTCCGCAGAACTTTCTGGCATCTGGATTTTATGTGGGGATTTGAAGGCGTGGAGCATGAGAATACCGGAAACGGCGTTCGCTTTGATGCAGAATTGGCTGTGTTGGATGACACCTATCTGGTGGGCAAGATCAAGGCAAAGCCACATCCATTTGTAGAGTATTTTAAGTTCTTAAAGCAGTTTGAAGATGAAAACACAGTAGCAAAATACACCATTCCGGCACCGGCACAGATGCTTCAGCAGCTGATCGTTCCGGCTAACTTTGAAAGCACCAGAAAGTTTTATCCGACCAATGAAGAACTGATTCAGGATATCGGAAAAGGATATCAGGAAGTGATCAAGCAGTTTTATGAGGCAGGATGCCGCAACCTTCAGCTGGATGACTGTACCTGGGGTGCTATCGTAGGAGAGGCAGCCAAGCAGAGATACAAATCTCTTGGTATCGATCTGGAGGAAGTAAAGGCACAGCTTCTGGAGGTGAATAACCTGGCACTGGAGGGAAAACCGGAAGATATGGTGATCACATCCCATATCTGTAGAGGAAACTACCACTCTACCTTCTTCACAAGTGGACCATATGATTCCGTGGCAGATTATGTATTTGCAAAAGAAAATGTAGATGCCCTGTTCCTTGAGTATGATGATGAGAGATCCGGCGGATTTGCACCACTTGCCAAAGTATCCGCAGACAAAAAAGTAGTCCTTGGGCTGATCACAACCAAATCACCGGTTCTTGAGGATAAGGAAACCGTGATCGCGAGAATCCATGAGGCAGCAAAATATGTGCCACTTGACAGACTGTGCCTGAGTCCGCAGTGCGGATTTGCTTCCTGCGAGATCGGAAACAAACTGACCGAAGATGAGCAGTGGGCAAAATTAAAACTGGTAAAAGAAATCGCCGAAGAAGTGTGGGGATAAGGATGGCATCAGACAAACAAAGAAAGGCGGCCAGTGCAGGTCGCCTTTTAATATTCAATTCCAGCAACTCATAAAAAACTTGCATGAAGTGAGTACAAAGACGCAAGTATCAGGCATGTGTTTTGTGCATGTCGATACTTTTGCGCCTTTGTTGTAGCAAAAGCACTCACGGAATGCAAGTTTTTTATGAGTTGCGGAACCTAAAAGCCCCTGCTCCTGACCGCCTGCCCTTGCCACACCCTCCCAAAGATGGTATAATAGACCAATATGACTTTCAAAGAATGGAGAGGGACAAATGCAAAACTATTATCAGCCGGAGATTGAGACTGCTTCCAGAGAGCAGATCCATCAGTGGCAAAGCGAACGACTTGTAAAACAGGTAAAGCATGTATGGCAGCATGTACCTTTTTACAGAAAGAGAATGGAAGAAGCGGGGGTAACACCGGAGGATATCCAGTCAGCGGATGATCTTCACAAACTGCCGTTTCTCACGAAAGACGATTTGAAAAACTGCTATCCGTACGGCCTTTTGGCAAAACCACTGGGAGAATGTGTAAGGATCCAGTCCACCAGTGGAACCACAGGCAAAAGAGTGGTGGCTTTTTATACCCAGCACGATATTGACCTGTGGGAAGAGTGTTGTGCCAGAGCCTTGACGGCGGCAGGGGCGACCAACGAAGACGTATGCCAGGTAAGTTACGGATACGGTCTGTTTACCGGAGGAGCCGGTCTGAATGGCGGTTCTCACAAGATCGGAGCCCTGACCCTACCTATGTCATCCGGCAACACGGACAGACAGATCCAGTTTATGATGGATCTGGGGTCTACTATTCTTTGCTGTACTCCGTCCTATGCAGCTTACTTAGGTGAGTCCATCAATGAGCGGGGCGTCAAAGACCGCATCAAACTGAAGGCAGGAATTTTTGGCGCAGAGGCGTGGACCGAAGAGATGCGTCAGGATATCCAGGAAAAACTGGGGATCAAGGCCTATGATATTTACGGACTGACAGAGATTTCCGGCCCGGGGGTTTCCTTTGAGTGTTCAGAGCAGGCAGGAATGCACATCAATGAAGACCACTTTATCGCAGAGGTCATTAACCCGGAGACAGGAGAGGTGCTTCCTTACGGGGAAAAGGGCGAGTTAGTCTTTACCTGTATTACCAAAGAAGCCTTTCCGCTGCTTCGCTACCGCACAAGGGATATTTGTATTCTCAATGCAGAGAAATGTAAGTGCGGACGGACCCATATCCGCATGACCAAACCGCTGGGACGAAGCGACGATATGCTGATCGTAAA
>JAXDTV010000075.1:0-3205 GCA_034089785.1 Eubacterium sp. | reverse complement strand
ATCCTAGAGATACTTACGCAGACGCTTCCGAATGGGAGACAAAAGCAAAAGACCTGGCAGATCGTTTCATCAAGAACTTCGCAAAATACGAAGGAAACGATGCAGGAAAAGCATTGGTAAGTGCTGGCCCACAGAAGTAATATACTGACTCATCGTTATTCTTGAGTTATAAATATTAAAAAAGGTTCATGTGATTGAGACGGGAAACGCTTTGCGTTTAAGTCTCAATCACATTGAACCTTTTTTATGTTAATATCAAAACAGAAATTTAGTGGTTATTATTTCTTTTGGGGATTATGATTATGTCTGTGAACTTGGTCGCCTGATTACCCAGCAGGTCCTTGAATCCTATGACGCCAAGCTGGCAGAAAGCCGTGACAAAAAGACCTAAATAGTCCAAGACGCGTTTATAAGATAAAGAAAAACTGAATTTAGCCGACTTTGTGTTGTGTCAAGTAATCCTTCCAATCTTTTCAGTCTTCCAGTGTTTCATGGGAAAAAGATTTACAAAGCATGGGTTATAAGTGCGCCGGTATGAGGTGCCTGTATTATAGGCACCCATACCGCTGCGTGCTTATGTAACGGAAGTGCCCATGCTGGTAAACTTTTTTCCAGAAACACGGAACCTGAAAAAGTGCCAACGATTACTTGACACAAACTTCCCTCAATGAAAGGATGACAACTTTCAACGGCTGTGGTATAATATCGTGTGAATATCATAGATTGAAAAGTGCAGGGGAAAAGTATGAACATAAAAATAGATGATTACAATATTTGCTACAAGATCACCGGCGAAGGAGAAGAGACGGTATTGATCCTCCAGGGATGGGGAACAGAACTGTCTATGTACGATTCGGTGGCTGCCTGTATCAACAGCAAATGCCGTGTGATCCAGCTGGACTTCCCGGGATTTGGCGGCAGTGATGAGCCGAGAGAACCTTGGGCGGTGGACGATTATGCAGATTTTGTTATTAAATTTCTGGATGCATTAGAGATAAAAAAAGTGACGCTGATGGGACATTCTTACGGTGGCCGGGTCATCATCAAACTGGCCAGCAGACCAACCATCCCATTTGAGATCGGCCGTATTGTTCTGATGGACAGTGCAGGGATCCTGCCGAAAAAGACAAAAAAACAGAAACGCAAGATCCGTCGATACAAGATGTTAAAAAAGATCGTGAATATGAAACTGGTCTACAAACTCTGCCCCAACCTGGTGGATGAGTGGAAGAACCGGCAGGGATCTGCGGATTACCGTAATTCTACCCCGATGATGCGTGCCTGTATGGTAAAGGCAGTGAATGAAGATCTGACAGAATGTCTGCCCCGCATCAAGCAGGATACCCTTCTGATTTGGGGAGATTTAGACACTGCTACACCTATTGCCGATGCACACCTGATGGAAGAAAAAATTCCGGGTGCCGGTCTGGCAGTGATACCGGGAACCGGTCATTTCTGCTTTTTGGAAAATCCGGGCGTATTTGCCGGGATCATGCGGTCTTATTTTGATGTAGACCAATAGAAAAAACGATACTCTGCATGACACATATTATAAGAGAGGAACCGATATGTTTTTTACGATAACAATGATTCTTGCGCTGGTGACAGCCATACCGGCAGCCCTTCTGACTGCCAGATACAATCTTCATATGTTCCAGCTTATGGGCTACAAAAACATGGAACATGTGGGATGGATCCGCAAAAACTGGAAAAAACAGGCCCTTTTGATCCCTAATGGGATTCTTGGTATTGTGGCTCTTGTCTGTCCTCATGGAGTGACCATGATCCTTCTGATTTTGTGGAATCTGATCCTTTGCAAGTACTATGCGTACCTGCGAAAGAGCAATACAAAGAAAAAACTGGTGTATACCATGAGAGTGCGCCGTCAGGTGGCAACGGATGTGATCGTGAATGGAATCATCCTTGCTCTTGTGTGGATTTTCTGCGGTGTGAACTATGTGCCGGGAACGGCGGCAGTACTTATATCACTGCAGATGGTAGCGTTGCTGCTGGTAAACCTCATTAACCGGCCGGCAGAGAAAATGATCACCAATCATTTTATCAATGACGCCAAGAGAATGTTAAAAGAAGTACCGGGTCTGACGATCATCGGTATTACCGGAAGTTATGGAAAGACCAGTGTAAAATACTATCTGCAGACTTTGCTGCAGGATCATTTTAATGTACTGATCACACCGGAAAGTTATAATACACCGATGGGTGTTGTAAAAACCATCCGTGGATCCTTAAAAAGCACCCATGAGATCTTTGTGTGTGAAATGGGAGCCAGACATGTAGGAGATATTAAAGAGATTTGTGATATTGTGCATCCGCACCATGGTGTTATCACCTCTATAGGCCCACAGCATCTGGAGACTTTTTTCAATATGGACAATATCGTTCATACCAAATATGAACTGGCAGATGCCCTGCCGGCAGATGGTATGTTATTCTTAAATGGAGACAACGAGTATGTAACAGGCAACAGTGACACCTATTCCAACAAGATCTTCTACCGTTCCCAGACAACGGGGGAGGGATATCGGGCGTCTGACATTCAGTTGTCCCAGCTGGGAACTGAGTTTACCGTGACAGCACCGGATGGAACAAGCGAGCGTTTTCAGATGAGACTGGTAGGTGAGCACAATGTCATCAATGTAGTAGGTGCCATCGCCGTAGCCAATTCCATGGGAATTTCGCTGCGGGATCTGAGAGTGCCGGTTCGGCGGATCCAGCCGGTGGCACATCGACTGCAGATGATCGAGAGGGGAGCGGTAACCATTATCGATGATGCTTACAACTCGAACCCGGTAGGCTCCAAGGCTGCAGTAGAAACACTGGCTATGTTTGACGGTGTGCGGATCCTCATTACTCCGGGAATGGTGGAACTTGGCAAGGAGGAAGAGCAGTACAATTATAAGTTTGGTACCTATGCGGCGGCCTGCTGTGATTATATATTGTTAGTAGGAAGAAAGCATACGGAGCCGATTAAAAAAGGTGTTTTGGATTCTGGATTTTCAGAGGAAAAATGTCATGTATATGACACCCTTGAAGATGCATTGTCTTTTGCATATAGTATAAAAGACGAAGGTCATAAGTTTATTTTGCTGGAAAACGATCTTCCGGACAATTATTAAAGGAGAGTAAAGCAGATGAAGACAAAAGTGGCAATGATGTTTGGCGGTAAAAGCGTAGAACATGAAGT
>JAXDTV010000045.1:0-3331 GCA_034089785.1 Eubacterium sp. | reverse complement strand
CTCTTCAATGGTGTATGCAATCAATGGTTTTCTGTTTAACTCTTTTATATTTTTCCCTGGGATTCCTTTGCTTCCTCCCCGGGCTGGTATGATTGCTAATATCTTCCCCTTCACAGGCCATTCTTCTCCTTATCTATTCCACCATGTTTCTTGTTATCTGCGTATCCACGGCAATATCTTCCGCCGCTTTTTTCCCCAGCACATTTTCATATTCTCTGGCAGGTATTTCACCGGTTCCCGGCCGTTTGACCCAGATATTTTCTTTGGTAAACACCTCTCCTTTTTTCACCGATGCAATGGTTACGACGGTGGCAAAAGCAAAGTCTATGGTCACCTGTTCTTCTGGCAGTGCCCCCTTGGTTCCTCCCCGCATCAACGGCACTTCTTTGGCCGCCTGAAGCAGTTCCCCACAAGCCTCCTCGTCCATCGAACAGATAATGTCCGGACCGGTTCTCGCCATCTCATCTGTAAAATGACGCTCCACCAGATCTGCACCAAGAGCCAGCGCTGCAATACAAGCATTGTTATTCAGCGTGTGGTCAGAGAGACCAACCGGCACATCCGGGAACTCTTTCATCATTTCCTGCATCCCGCCGAGCCGGACCCACTGCGGCTTAGTAGGGTACAGATTCGTCGTATGCATCATCGCATACGGAACACCATACTTCTCCATAATGTTCACCGCTTTTGCTACACTTTTAAGGTCATTCATTCCGGTAGACACGATCATAGGCTTTCCAAACTCAGCAATATGCTCCACAAGCGGATCATTGTTCAATTCTCCGGAGCCAATCTTGTATGCCTTTACCCCCATGCGCTCCAGTCTGTCTGCCGCTGCTCTGGAAAAAGGCGTACTGATAAATTCCATTCCCAGACTTTCTGTATATGCCTTTAACTCTCTTTCTTCCCCTTCATCCAGCGCACACCTGGCCATAATGTCATAGATCGAATCGGAAGAATTGCCGGGGATCACATTCTTTGCCACCCGGCACATCTCATCTTCTACCACATGGGTCTGATGCTTGATCAGCCGTGCCCCGGCCCGGTATGCCGCCGTCACCATCTCTTTGGCAACCGTCAGACTTCCCTCATGATTGATACCGATCTCCGGGATCACCAGTGCCTGTTTTTCGTCTCCCACACATATATCTCCTATGTAAAACTTTTTCTTCACCTTCTTAGCCCCCTTATGTCTACAAAGGTTTTCTGGATATCCAGATCCCATATATCCTGACGGTCTAATACATCAAAAAACAGTTCCGTACTGTTGCCGCCGCCAAATCCTTCCGCCCGGATCCTGTGTTCCCTGATCCGGGACAGTTTATCCAGAATGTCCGGCACATTTTCCTCTGCGTGCTGGATATTTTTTAACTGTTCCATATTATACCGTCCCTGCTGTCTGCTTCCAATGTCGATAGCCGGGATTCCATAGATACCGCTTTCACGAATGCCGGCACTGGAGTTTCCTACGATGACACTAGCATTCTTCAAAAAAGTAAGGAAATACTCAAAACGGATAGATGGAAAAATCCGAAAATGCTTGTTGCCATACAGCCGGCCGATTTCGTTCAAAACAATCTCTGTTCCATTATCATTGTTAGGATAAACAACTATATAATTTCCCCCGGACTGAAGCAACGCCTCCACTACCTGATGAATATGGTCTGCCAGTTCTTCCACTTCCGTAGTCACCGGGTGATACATAAAAATGCCGTAGGAATCGAACTCTATCTCATATCTTTCACAAGCCTGCTCCAGAGAAGGCAGATTTCCTCCCAGCATAATATCAATATCCGGGGATCCTATGACAAAGACCCTCTCCGGCTGTTCCCCCATCTGAAGGAGCCTTTTCCTGGCCTCTTCATTACACACAAAGTGCAGATGAGCAAACTTAGAGATAGCATGCCGGATGGAATCATCAATGGTGCCGGAGATCTCGCCTCCCTCAATGTGTGCCACCAAAATATTATTCAATGCCCCGGTAATGGCACCTGCCAGTGCGTCGATCCGGTCTCCATGTACTACGATCATATCCGGCTGAACTTTTTCTACGTAACGGGCCAGATTCATCAATACCACCCCCAGGTTATAACTCATGTTATCCGTCATCACCTGCTCGAAGGCAACATATGTATTTCTATAACCATCCTTCTGCACTTCCCGGTAAGTACTTCCGTATTTCTGCAAAAGATGCATGCCGGAAACGTAGACAAATACCTCATATTCTTCCTGCTTTTTTTCCATCTTCTGCATAATCGGTTTGATTTTTCCATAGTCGGCTCTGGTACCGGTAATAAACAGTATTTTTTTCCTCTGATTCATCCTAACCTTCACACCTTTTTTTCTTTGTAGCAGTTCGCAATCTATGGTCTTATTTTATCACAATATTAGGCAGATTACCATATAAAAACTTCCGTTTGTATCAAGTGTTTGTTGGAGCATATAATAACTATAATTTCTTGACAAAAAAAATATATTCTACTAGAATATTTAGTAAGACACTAAATAAAATAAACTGTAAAAAGGAAGCTTACTATGAATATTGGATATTACGATACAAACAAACAATTTGACTATGAAAACGGATTTTATCTTACATCCGAACCGTATAGAATGGGAAATATTCTTGCACATTATGAATTGTATAAAAAAATCATTAATTTACCTGGTGATGTAATTGAATTAGGTGTATTTAAGGGTTCTTCTTTTATTCAATTCTGCACTTTCAGAGAACTTTTAGAAAATGAAAAATCAAGAAAAATTATTGGTTTTGATATGTTCGGAACATTTCCTGAAACTAAAAAACTCAAAAGCGATATTGATTTTGTAAATAATTGGAATACCGCTTTTGCAAACGAATTTTTGGAAAAAGAAGATATTGAAAAGGCACTAAGCAACAAAGGTTACAGCAATTACGAATTAGTACAGGGAAATATTTTAGATACTCTCGATGATTATCTGAATCGAAATCCACATACTAAAATTTCTCTTCTGCATATTGATACTGATGTCTATGAACCAGCCAAATATGCACTAGAAAAGCTATTTGACAAAGTAGTAAAAGGTGGCGTCATTGTTTTTGATGATTATGCAACTATTGAAGGAGAAACAAAAGCAATTGATGAATTTTTCCATGATAGCAATTATATATTGAAAAAATTCACTTTTTCCCACACTAAACCATCTTACATTATAAAAGAATAGCTACTGATGGTATAAATAATACAAAGACCTAACTGTTAATCGAGTAGGAGGCGGTGACTAACCGCCGTCCTCTCACACCACCGTGCGTACCGTTCGGTACACGGCGGTTTCAATAGTTGATGTGCAC
>JAXDTV010000041.1:0-24458 GCA_034089785.1 Eubacterium sp. | reverse complement strand
AGATAATACTGATTGCTGTCATCCAGCAGGTAGGAACCTTCTGAGTATATGGTAATGGTTCCGTTAGGACTTTCATTGGTCTCAAAATTAATGATGGTGGCAAGTTCATCCAGACACTGGTTTCTCTTGTCTCTGTAATCGTTGGCCGGCTGACCTGTAGCCTCGTATTTCTGGATCTTTTTGTTATAATCCCGGATCTGGGATACCAGGCTGTTTACCTTGTCTACCTGTCGGCTCACCTCGTCGTTTAAGCTGGTCTGGTAGGAACTTAATTCATACCACCGTACCAGCGCCCGCAGCACAAACAGCTGTGCAATGGAAACGATCTGGTCTTTATTTACAATGCTGTCCGGATTTTCTGACAGCGTACTGAGTGCTGCTTTCAAATCCGCGATGGATGTACGGAACTCCTCTCCGTGAAGTTCTCCCATCATATCTTCTATTTCATATACGGTCTTTTCATTCTGCTCATAAAAATTCTGCCGGCCCAGCTGCAGTCTGTATTTGGCATCCAGAAATTCATTTCGGATCTGTCTGGTCTTGACAATAGCTGTTCCGGTACCTACCTGGAGCATATCATCATGCATTCCCAGATTGGTCTGATAAAAAGAATCCGTCACAATGGTCTGCTGTCTTACATAGCCGGTGGTCTGTGCATTGGCCAGGTTATGTGAGGTAGTATTCAAAGACGCCTGCGCCGCATGCAGTCCTGATACTCCGGCATTAAAACTCGTCATGAGATTTCCCATTGTTTCCTCTCCTTTCTGTTCTTTATTCTAACAAAAGACACGAATGCCTTTTACTGTTTTGCATCAAACATGCCCTGCTGCGGTGCGGTTCCATAAACCTCCGAGGCATCACTTGCATAGTTGCTGCTTCCTGAAGACATCCGTGTACTTCTGATTACATTCATATTAAATTCCACCATTTCCATGGCTTCTCTCAGTAATTTTTCATTGGACTGATTGATATCCTGCAGCTGCATCACTGTTTTCCTTAACCGATCATGCACCATCTGCAGTTTTCTCTGATCCTCCGGCTGTTTTTTCAAAGCATCGGCCAGTGACGCTAATGTCATCTTGTCCGGGTCTTTTCCTAACACCGTGGCAATATCCAGTACAATCCTTTTACGAACATTTTCCAGATGCTGGGTTTTATCCACCAGTTCGTGTTCCTTTTCTACGATCCGGCGCATCGCCTCCAGATCTGTACCGGCGATGGTTCTTGCCTTTTCCTGCTCAACAGGAATCAGTTCCCGGTACAATTTCTCTTCAGCATCCAGCGTTTCCATCAACTCTTCCATCAAGCTGGCCACGCGAATTCCTCCTGTATCACTATCTGGTCAGAAGATCTGTCATTTTGTCTGCTACATCTTCTACAGACACATGATAGGATCCTGCTGCCATTCTTGCTTTAATATCATTGACTCTATCCATCCGCACATCCGTTCCCTGGGAAACAGCTTCGCCTGCAGCTTTCTTTGCTACCTGATATGCATTGGCATAACTGGATATTTCCAACGAATCTCTGCTGTCTGAATTTGCTGTATTCGCTTTGCTCTTTGTTTTGCTTGTATGATAGAGCTGATTTACCTGAATATAAGCATCAATTCTCATAATAATTCCTCCTTCTGCTGGCGATTTCTGAGGATTTTCACATCCTCTATAATATTTATCGGTAGAAGTGCCGGCAATCTTAGTCTTTTTTTATTTTTTATAAAAGATCTCTTATTCCAGTGTTGCTTTCTGCCCCTTTGCTGCCCTCTTGCGGTTTCTCACTCTGCGGGCATTCAGCGTTTTTCCATTATATTCAAAAGTTTCCGCATCCGCTTCCAGTGCCTTTGCAAAGGCCACCCGGTCTCCTGACTCCAGCGTGATGGCCTTGACGCCCCGGCTTGTTTTCTTAAATTCGCTGACTTCTCCCAGCGGAAATCCAAGAGAAAGGCCCTTTTCTGTCAAAATCACTACTTTTTTGCTGCCGGATAACACTTCACTGCCAGACAGCATCTGCAGTGCCGCTACTTCATCCCCTTCATCCAGTTTGGTAGCTGCCACCATCTGGCGGTTGGTCTCAAATTCCACACCGGACACCAGTTTGATAAATCCAGTCTTTGTTACAAACATCAGCATGGACTCAAACAAATCTGCAAAAGAGGTATATAAAATTCCCTCTTCATCGTTCTCCATTTTGCACAGTGAATGGATCAGTGTTCCCTTTTCTTTCATCTTGCAGCGTGGTATCTTGTCCATCTTTACCTGGTGCATTCTTCCTTTATTGGTAAAAACGCAGAGTTTGTCTGTGTTTTCTATCTTCAGCACATGCACATACTCTTTTTTCGTCTCTTCAGCCGCCCTGCCAAAGGCACCGGCATCCACTGCCTTTGTATACCCGAAACGGTCGATGCACACATACAGGTCTTCGATGACAACCTTTTCCACATAAGCTTTTGCCACATCATCCGTCAGGTCGGTGCGTCTCTCTCTGGCAAACATTTTTTTGTACTGTCTCAGTCTTGTCTTGATCACTTTGTAAAGTTCTTTCACATCTGACAGCACTTTTTCATACTCTGCAATATCGGAAAGAAGTCCTTCATTTTCCTCATGAAGTTTCAGAATCTCCAATCCAATCAACTTGGACAGAGGCATGGCCAGAATAGCATCTGCCTGTGGCTCTGTGAACAAAAGGGTGGCTGCTTCTTTTTCAGAAGCCTGGCTTTTAAAACGGATTCCTTCTGTCACACCCTGGATCAAACACTGTTTTGCCTGTTTCACGGAGGAGGATCCTCTGAGGATCTCGATGATCAGATCGATCACATCCGTTGCCTTCATCAGGCCTTCTACAATTTCCAGCCGTTTCTTCGCTTTTGCCAGAAGGAACTGGTACTCTTTTGTATACAAATCTTCCTGAAAGAGGACAAATTCCTCTATCATGGATTTAAGATTAAACACCTTTGGCTGACTGGTCCCGTCTGCCTCCGGTTTGATAGCCAGCAAATTGACACCATAGGTATCTTCCATCTGTGTTTTCTTATAGAGTCCATTTAAAAGATTGTCTATATCCCTGTCTTTTTTCACTTCCACCACAATGCGGATTCCTTCTTTGGAGGACTCGTCTCTCACATCATAAATTTCGTCGAATACCTTTTCTCTGGCAAGAGTCACCAGCGTTTCCACAAGCTTCGCTTTGTTGCCGGAAATGGTGTATGGGATCTCGGTAATAATGATATTTTTTCTTCCGTTATCTCCCTTTTCGATCTCGGTTTTAGCACGGAGACGGATTCTTCCCTCTCCTTTTTCATAAATATCCCTCATCTGGGACGCATTGACAATGGTTCCCCCGGTAGGAAAATCCGGCGCCGGCACATAATCCATCAGCTTGTCAACCGAAATCCCCGGCCGGTCCATATAAGCGATCACGGCATCAATCACCTCTCCCGGATTGTGGGGCGGGATGTTGGTAGCCATACCTACGGCGATTCCTGTAGTTCCGTTAATGAGAAGGTTTGGCAGCATAGCCGGCAGCACAACCGGCTCTTTTTCGCTGTCGTCAAAGTTTGGCATAAAATCTACCAGACCTTTTTCCAGATTATCAAGCATCGTCATGGCGGCTGTCGAAAGTCTCGCCTCGGTGTATCGCATGGCTGCCGCACCATCTCCGTCAATGGATCCAAAGTTTCCGTGGCCGTCAACTAACGGTGCATTCAGCGAATACGCTTCTGTCATGTGTACCAGGGCATCATAGATTGAACTATCTCCGTGAGGGTGGTATTTACCCATGGTATCACCCACGATACGGGCGCTTTTACGATGAGGCTTGTCTGGTGAAAGTCCCAGTTCTTTCATGGCATACAAAATACGCCTCTGTACGGGCTTCAATCCATCCCGCACATCCGGCAGGGCTCTGTCTACGATTACGCTCATGGCGTAATCACGGTAGGAATTTTTCATTTCTTCCGCAAAATCCAGCTGAATTACATTTTCCTGTGTTATTTTCATCTGATCCATGAATTCTTCCTCCTTTTAAATGTCCAGATTGGCGTACTTTGCTTCATCCATAATAAACTGGCGTCTCGGCGGCACATTGCTTCCCATCAGCACATCTGTCACCTCATCTGCCTCTACGGTATCATTGATCGTTACCTGAGCCAGGATCCGGCTGTCCGGATCCAGCGTCGTCTCCCACAACTGGGTGTCATCCATCTCTCCCAGACCTTTGTACCGCTGGAGTTCCGTGATCTTCTGTCCTGTTTTCCGGAATTTTTCCAGTTCAAAATCATTAAAAAGGTACTCCGATACTTTTTCTTTTTTTCTGCCCTTCTGCTTGTCGTAAGACACCCGGTACAGAGGCGGCAGTCCCCGGTATACTTTTCCCTGATAGATCAGTTCCGGCATAAAACGATAGAAAAAGGTTAAAAGCAGGGTGCTGATATGGGCGCCGTCTACATCAGCATCCGTCAGGATGATGATCTTGTCATAACGAAGTTTGCTGATATCGAAATTTTCTCCGATACCGCATCCAAACGCAGCGATCATCGTCTTGATCTCGTTGTTCATGAGGATCTTTTCCAGTGGGGCTTTTTCTACATTCAGGATCTTGCCCCGCAGTGGCAGCACTGCCTGGGTTCTCCGGTTTCTGGCTGTTTTTACCGTACCACCGGCAGAATCTCCCTCCACGATATAAATCTCACATTCTTCTGCCTTTTTGGAAGAACAGGCCGCCAGTTTGCTCTTGGTATCTACATCCAGAAGCTGTTTCATTACCCCTTTGCGGGCTTTGTCACTGGCAGTTCTTGCCTTGAAAGACTTATGAATGTTTTCCAGGATCCGTTTCAGCACTTCTACATTTTTATCAAAATAACGCTGTGCCTCTATATTTACCACTTCATCTACGGCTGTTTTGGCATCTGTATTTCCTAATTTATTTTTGGTCTGGCTCTCGAACTGAGGGTCCGGATGCTTGATGGACACGATAGCTACCAGGCCGTTACGAATGTCCTTTCCGTCAAAATTGTCCTCGTTATTCTTGAGAAAATTCAACTCTCTGGCATACTGGTTCATAATACGGGTCAGTGCTGTCTTAAATCCGGTCACCAGCGTTCCGCCGTCTGCCACATTGATACGGTTACAGTAAGCATTGATCTGTTCCCCATAATTCTGGGTGTACTGGAACGCCACTTCCACTTCGATATCCCCGCTTTTTCCTTCAATGTAGACAACATCCTTGTGGAGAGGCACCGCATCCCGGTTGATGTAGCGGACATAACTCTGGATTCCAAATTCTTCTAAGTAAGTCTCTTCCTCTCCTGTGTGCTCATCCTTGAACACGATCTTCAGATTTTTATTTAAATAAGCGATTTCTTTGAGTTTTTTTCGTATCGTTTCCGGTTTGAATTCTACGGTTTCAAAAATAGAATCATCCGGGTAAAAAGTGACTTTCGTACCGGTATTGCTTTTAGCGCATTTTCCAACCACCGGAAGCATCCCATGCTCCAGTTCCGTGATAGGATGTCCTCCATTTTCATAGTCATCTTGATAAATTTTCCCATCACGGCGCACTTCTACCGTCAGTTTTTTGGAAAGAGCATTGACTACCGAGGCTCCTACACCGTGAAGACCTCCCGATACTTTGTATACATCACTGTTAAATTTTCCGCCGGCATGAAGAATGGTGTACACCACCCGCACGGTAGGGATTTTCTTGGCAGGATGAAGATCCACCGGCACACCGCGGCCGTTATCCTCCACCACGACACCACCGTCTTTTTTCAGTGTCAGGTGCAATTCTGTACAAAAACCGGCCAGATGCTCGTCAATTCCATTATCCAGGATTTCCCATATCATATGATGAAGTCCTCTGGTGCCAGTGCTTCCTATATACATACCGGGACGCTTGCGGACCGCTTCCAGCCCCTCCAGAATTACAATATCACTACCATTATAACTGCTCATATACTCAAACCTCACTTACCAATTCACAAATCTAGTGCTTCTTACCTCCTGCAGCACGCAGGAATACAGAATCGAGCATAACACAAACATTTGTTTTGTGTCAAGAAAAGTTTCCAATTGACAGCCTTGACGAAAAAATTTATACTATGGAAAGAACGCAAAGAAATATTGGAGGTAACGCACAAATGGAAAAGAAACCCATTCTAACCTTAGAGCAGGTTAAAGAAATCGAAAAAACATATCCAACGCCTTTTCATATTTATGACGAAAAAGGCATCCGCGAGAATGCAAGAGCTTTGAAAAAAGCTTTTTCCTGGAATAAAGGATATCGCGAATATTTTGCTGTAAAGGCAACCCCGAACCCGTTTATTCTGAAAATTCTGCAGGAGGAAGGATGCGGTGTGGATTGTTCTTCCCTGACAGAACTGATGCTGTCAGAAGCCCTTGGCTTTACGAAGAGTGATATCATGTTCTCTTCCAATGTAACTCCTTTAGTTGAATATCAAAAAGCCAGCGACCTGGGTGCTTATATCAATCTGGATGACTACACCCACATTGATTACCTGGATGAGAATGTTGGTATCCCTGAGACTATCTTCTGCCTCTACAATCCGGGCGGAGTTTTTGAACTTGGTACCGATATCATGGACAACCCTGGCGATGCCAAATATGGTTTTACCAAAGAGCAGATGATCGACGGTTTCAAAAAGCTACAAAAATTAGGTGCTAAAACATTTGGTATCCACGCTTTTATTGCCAGCAATACCGTAAGCAATGAATATTATCCGACACTGGCAGGCATTTTATTCCGTCTGGCAGTGGAACTGAAGGAAAAAACCGGTGCCAATATCAAATATATCAACTTGTCCGGCGGTGTAGGAATCCCTTACACACCAGACAAAGAACCAAATGATATTGCCGTGATCGGCGAAGGCGTCCGCAAACAGTTTGAAGAAATCCTTGTTCCTGCCGGAATGGGTGACATCTCTATCTTCACTGAACTGGGCCGCTTTATGCTGGGACCATATGGCAACCTGGTAACAAAATGTATCCATCAGAAACATATTTACAAAGAATATGTAGGCCTCAATACCTGTGCCTGCGATCTGATGCGTCCGGCTATCTACGGTGCTTACCATCACATCACTGTCCTTGGCAAAGAAAATGAGCCTTGCGACCACAAATATGATGTAACCGGATCTCTGTGCGAGAACAATGATAAATTTGCCGTAGACCGTATGCTTCCAAAAATTGACATCGGTGATTACCTGGTGATCCACGATACCGGTGCCCACGGATACGCTATGGGATACAATTACAACGGAAAGTTGAAATCTCCGGAACTTCTTCTGAAGGAAGACGGCAGTGTCCAGATGATCCGCCGTGGTGAAACACCAAAAGATTATTTCTCCACATTCGATTTCTGTGACATTTTGAAGGATATGAAATACTAATAGACTCATCACAATATGAGCGTTGTAAAATAAAAGGAAGTTCATTCGTGTCGAGACAGGAAACGCTTTGCGTTAAAGTCTCTCACGAATAGAACTTCCTTTTTTAATCCAACTTCATAATACGATGACACTGCTGCCCCACAAAGGTTTACTCTTCCATCTCCTTCGGCAGGATCAGATTCATCAGTAACGCTACTACAAATACCACTGCCACGCAGTTCTCAGCAAATACAGTCTGCACGATCTTTGGAAATACAGCAAACACTTCCGGCACCTGTGTAAATCCAATTCCGACACTTAAAGATAATGCCGCAATGGTAATATTTCTGTGGGAAAATCCACATTTACTAACCATCTGAAGTCCGCTGACAACGATAGTTCCAAACATCATGATGGTGCAGCCGCCTAACACAGCATTTGGCAGGGTTGCCAAAACAGCACCAAAGATCGGGAAGATTCCCGCCAGGATCATGATCACTGCTCCGGTTCCGATAGTGAAGCGGTTGACTACTTTGGTCATGGCAACCAATCCCACATTCTGGCTGAATGATGTAATAGGCAGACATCCAAACAAGGATGAAATACTACTGATAAAGCCATCACAAGCAATGGATCCTGCTGTCTCTTTTGCTGTTACATCTCTTCCCAGACCGGAGGATGCAAGGGCTGAAGTATCTCCGATAGTTTCTGTTGCCGATACAAGGAAGATCAGCGTTACAGATACAATGGCATTGATATTAAATTCCATCTTGAACGGCATAAACTGTGGAAATGAAATGATCGCTGTGCCGGACAAAGATGAGAAATCCACCATCCCCATCGGAATTGCTACAATATAGCCAACCACCAGTCCAAACAGGACAGAAAGCTGCTTCCAGTAAGATTTTGCAAAAAGGTTGAACAAAATACAGCAAAGCAGCGTAATACTGCCTAAGATCCAGTTTTTTACGGATCCAAAATCTTCCGCTCCCGTACCGCCTCCAAAGGAAGAAGCACCTACTGACAGCAGTGAGAAACCAATAGCTGTCACTACAGAGGCTGACACAATCGGTGTGATGATCTTCGTCCAGTATTTTGCCAGGAGTCCCAGGCATCCCTCGATGATACCGCCGATCAGCACCGCTCCCATAATGGCGCCATAGCCATAGGTAGCTCCGATGTAACTGAAAATAGATACAAAGGTAAAACTGATTCCCATGACGATGGGAAGTCCGGAACCAATCCGCCACACAGGGAACAACTGGATCAGAGTTCCGATTCCTGCGATCAGCATGGCACACTGGATCAAAGTGGCCTTTTCCTGCTCCGAAATGTTACAAACACCTGCCACGATCAAAATCGGTGCAATGTTCGCTACAAACATAGCCAAGATGTGCTGCAGTCCAAACGGTATTGCCTTGGCTACCGGCACTTTTCCATTTAATTTATAAATGTTGTCCATAGAGGCTGCAGCCCCTTCTTTTTTCTTCCTGTTCATTGATATTTTCTCCTATTTTCTATATTCTACTCTTGTCGAAATACAATTTCTCCTGTTTCTGCATTCATGGAATCCACAATCGCCAGAGACTCCAGTGAATAACCAAGATTCCTTATGAGACTTCCTCCCACCTGAAATCCTTTTTCTACCGCAATTCCAATTCCTTCTACTGTAGCTCCTGCCTGGGCAATAATAGAAATAAGTCCCTGAAGAGCAGCACCGTTGGCAAGGAAATCGTCAATGATCAATACATGATCCTCCGGCGAAAGAAATTTCTTGGACACAATAACCTGATTTTTGCATTTATGTGTGAAAGACTCCACTTCCGCAATGTACATTTCTCCTTCCAGATTGATGCTTTTGGATTTTTTTGCAAAAACAACCGGCACATGAAAATGTTTTGCAACAATGCAGGCAATTCCGATACCGGATGCCTCAATGGTCAGAATTTTATTTATTTTTTTATCTTTAAATCTTCTGGCCCATTCCTCTCCCATCTGGTCAAAAAGTTCAATATCCATCTGATGGTTCAAAAAACTGTCTACCTTCAGCACATTCCCCTCTTTTACAATGCCATCTCTTGTAATTCGTTCTTCTAAAAAATTCATGGTTTCCTCCTTTGGATATATAAAAAGCAATATAAGAAAGATTATACATAGTCTCCCCCTAAAAAGCAATGTTTTTCACATTCGTTTAATCACGGCTTGCCTGATTTTCATTTTTCCTCTACAATAGAAGTATCTTGATACTTGGAGGTTATATTTATGAATACAGCACAATTAGAAGAAAGGTTCGAAAAAATCGGCATCGTGCCGGTAGTCGTTCTGGATGATGCAAAAGACGCACTGCCTCTGGCAAAGGCACTTTGTAACGGCGGTCTTCCCTGCGCCGAGATTACTTTCCGTACAGCAGCCGCGGCGGACTCCATCCGGGCCATTACAAAAGAATATCCGGATATGCTGGTAGGTGCCGGCACTGTACTGACTGTAAAACAGGTACAGGACGCCGTAGAAGCCGGTGCTTCTTTCATCGTATGTCCCGGCTTTGATCCGGAAATAGTGGACTATTGTCTAAGCCGGGATATTCCTGTCATTCCCGGATGCATCACCCCTTCGGAAGTATCCCAGGCAGTTAAACGAGGCCTTTCCACCGTAAAATTTTTCCCTGCCGAGGCAGCCGGTGGACTTCCTATGATCCAGGCTATGGCCGCTCCGTTTTCCCAGATCCGCTTCATGCCAACCGGCGGGATAAATGCTGACAATGCAGGGGACTATCTGGCTTCCCCAAAAGTTCTCTGCTGTGGTGGCAGTTGGATGGTAAAAAAGAACCTGATTCAGGAAAAGAACTTTGATAAAATTGAGCAGCTGGTAAAAGAAGCCGCTGCCATTTGCAAGTAGAACAAGATGGTTTGGGGAGTTGTGCCGTTCAATCTGCGGGAACTCCCTGCCTTTCTTTTAAAATCCAAGTGCTTCCGCTATTTTCGATGTCGTTTCCACTACATTTTCATAACTAATTTCAGCAGCATATTTATTATTTTTACAATAATTTTTCCAAAGAGCCTCTAGTGCTGCATCTTTTCTCATATCTTCTATAATTTCTTTCCAATCCGACATTATTTTCATAGATCCTCTTTTCTGTGCGGTCCTTGCAACGGCCAATTTTAATATTCCAAAATTAATCGATCCTCTATACAGACTATAAAACATGTATAAATCATAAAAATCCCTGGCTCTTGAGGTTCCAATATTTCTTCTAATAATCGTCTCAAACTTTTCCGCCATAATAGTTTCCATGTTGTATGCCATAATGTCAATCGTATCATCATCCAATATCGTTTTATATGCATATTGAACGACTCCCGGAGTTATCTTATCCCCTGTAGTAATGTCAACTTTCATCTTGTTAGCAATTTTTCCATAATGTGCAACAAAGGAAGCTCTAAAGTTATTGTAATCGTCCTCATTTCTAATTGGTTCAAGTTTTTCAAACTCAAATACTATGCTATCACCAACATCCATTATAAGGATTTCCCGGATTATTCTTTCTATCTCATCCGCTTCCATATTGACACCTGTTACAGTCGTATCCATATCCATCGTAGTTCTTTCTAAAATTCCTATTATGGACGATATCAATAAACCACCCTTTAATATAAAATTATCCTTATACGCCGACTTTGATAATCTTTCAAGGACCCGCTCCAGAAAAAACATTTGCAGCACCTCCTGCGGCTGCAACTTTCTTTTTTCAGCAAAACTCCTTATCTGTCCCTTTAACTGTTCCGGAGTTCTATCTTTCATCCCAACACCTCCATGTACATCCTGATTTTATCTTCCAAATTAAAGGCTCTGGAATATTTAATAATTTTTCTTGGATTGCACAGCCCGCCAAAGTACTCCTTCAGAGCCTGTGTATACACTTGAACATCCATACCCTTTTTATCTCTTATCAAATCGCAAATACACCGCTCCAAGTCATACGCTTTCACTTCATAACCCTGTGGTGTTTTTAATGTCACGATTCCTAAATTCCATAATTCTTTTTTACAATAATGAAACTTTGTATTCACATAGTCCTTCTTTATCCTTGAAACATTATCCCCCTGAGGAACCGTCAAATCCAAATCATGCGGAACCCTATCTGAAATTCCATGCAAAAACAAAGCTGTTCCATGTGAAAATATCAATTTACCCGATCTGTTTTGGACAACCCTGAATTCATCTGGCTGCTCCCCTGCTAAAATATAATTTCCATGGGATTCTTTTATAACAATTCCCTTTTCCAGACAATCATAAAGAACAGCACGCTCTATACCAGATTTCTGAATATTCCCTGCTGACACAATCCCCCCATTCTGTTCAATTAACAACTTCAATCTGTCAATATAATAATCCATGAATATCACCCCTGCATTTCAAATCGTTCTTTAATTTTATCACATTAAAGAACACTTGTAAATATCGTTCTTTAATTACCCCAAATTAAAGAACAAATTAAAAACATAAAACTCTACTCCTAATACACCAACCAATTATTTTACCAAAATTTGTGGAACATTCCCTTCAATAGGTGTATAATAAACCCATCTTACTTAAATTTAGGAGGTTTCCCCATGGGCTTAGCCATTGCTTGTGCAACCAACAACCGTATCGTTCTCAAATGTGATGATTCTCCTTTAACCGGAGCCCCGGAGCAGGAGACGGGAACTAAAATCAAATCATTTGACGACACTATCTTGCTCGCTTACACCGGAGATAAATCTTTCTGTGAGCAGGCTGTTACCGCCTTTGAGCGCCTGTACATGTTATCTTCCATCTCACCGGTACCATTGCCGGAACTGGTAGAAATGTTCCGCAACAAAATGGTGCTGACCAATCAGGACGCTCACTGCAACTGTTCTTTTCTCATTGCCGGAAAAAAAGAGGACATGTTCCTGATCTTCGGAATGTCTTCTTCCAACCAGTTTGAAATCAACATGCAGTTTACCACACCGGAATTTGACGAAACAGATATTGAGTGTTTTGTGATCGGTGATCCCATGGCGCACGCTATCACTACCTTTGAGCAGTTTTACCGCCAGCAGGATCCGGGACAGACAATCGAGTCCGTTATGAACCAGTACATTTTGTATGTTGCATCCGTAGAGGACAATGTATCTGACATCATTCACACACAGAAAATACGGTAATCCACATTCATCAAAAAAAGGTGCCCCATGGCACCTTTTTTGATCAACTATTTCTTTTCAGTTTTTCCTTATTCTCATACATCCTGGCATCTGCCTTTTCTACTACATCGGCCATCTTATCTTTCTTTGGATCATACGATGCGTAACCAACCGATACCTGAGGCATCCTCTCATCTTTCTCCTGTAGTTTCTCAATTTCCCGGTAAAACCGATCTACTAATGCCTGTTCCTTTCCTTCCGGCTGGTATGAAATCGCGCAGAACTCATCCCCACCAATCCGGTAACAGTTGCCACTGTGTCCAAACACTTTTAAAACCTTTTGTGCTGCCGCTGCCAGCACGAAATCCCCACAGGCATGCCCATATGTATCATTTACCTGTTTAAAATTATTCACGTCAAAATAATATACCGTTACCCGGTTTCTGACTCTGGTTATGTAACTTTCATAGCCATTCCGATTCAGAAGGTGAGTCACCGCATCTACATTAAATGTAATCTCCTGGTACATGACATACAACAGACAGACACTAATGCCGGTAGACAGCCAGATTACCCGGATGCTATCATCAACATTTTGAAAAATAACCCCCAGGATTACAAAGACCGGCAAGGTTAATAACAACACTTTGTGAATTCCCACCTGCCTGCGGCTTTCGTTTAACACCCGCCACATAAACATAAAAATACCAAACATATACGCCACAACATACACCAGATAAAATGTGCCATGGTTATATTGGTTTGTGTCATCTACATAAAAGATAAACCCTGTGAATGCAGACAAAATTTCTAACACTGCCTGAATACCCAGCAAACCATAAAATATCCTTTTATGTTCCAATTTGCGGATCAGGTCTGCACACATCATTGGAATCAATGGCGCCACCGATAGTTCTGTTAGTTTTACAAGTATATGCAACGGCCTTGTCCACAGAGGTGCTTCATTTAACACCACTCCCAGCCATTCCGACACAGATGCTACAATTACCAGCGTTGTAACGATATCAAACAGCATCTTTTTGCCTTTCCCAAACATACTGTTATGACATACCATTACCTTTGTAACAGCCATAATAAACACAGTAAAAAATATAGTGACAAAATAATAATCAAACATTTACTTCACTTCTTTCCCATCCGGCTTCGTCTTCGCAAACACAATGAAAAAGATCGCCATCAGCAGCACAACGGCAAATATCATCCACGGAATCAGCACATGCAGACCACGGCCTGCAAATGTATCATAATACCCTTTCAGATATACTACCACAATGACTGCCGGCAGCACATAAGACATATACTTCTGCAGCCATCCCGGGATCTTCATGCCTTCTCCGTCGTTGACTTCCTGTATAAATTTCTGCCATCCCCAGCCATTTTTCCTGGTACAAAACAGCACAAACACCATACTTCCCAATGGAAGCAGATTGTAAGAAACCAGAAAATCTTCCAGATCCATAATGCTGGAATCCAGACCCAGCGGGTGTATACCGGACCATATATTATAGCCAAACACCGCCGGCAGTGACAACAGCGGAATCACTACCAGATTGAGGCACACCGCCTTTTTTCTGGAATATCCAAACAGGTCAATATAAAACGAAATGATTTCCTCAAATACGGCAATGATGGTGGAAAGTGCCGCAAAGGACATAAATACAAAAAAGGCTGTTCCCCACACTCGTCCGCCTGCCATGTTGGAAAAAACATTCGGCAGTGTCTTAAACAACAGGGACGGGCCGGCATCCGGCTGTACCCCATAGGCAAAGCAGGCAGGGATAATGATCAGTCCCGCCATGATTGCTACAAAGGTATCCAGAAAAACAATATTAGCAGCCTCGCCACCAATACTTCTCTCCCGCTTCAGATAACTGCCGAAGATCTCCATGGCTCCTATACCCACGCTCAGCGTAAAGAACGCATGAGTCATGGCATCAAAAATAACCGTTCCCAGTCCTCTTTCCCTTATGGCATCCAGGTTCGGCACCAGATAAAATTTCACGCCTTCCATGGCACCATCCAGGCGCACCGAATTTACTGCCAGCACAACGATCAAAAGAAGCAGTGCCAGCATCATTACCTTTGTAATACGCTCCACACCATTCTGCACTCCCATGGCGCAGATGATCAGTGAAACCACAATGGCCACCATCATCCAGAATGCCATGGTTCCCGGACTTTCCAGCATCTGGTCATACGCCCCGCTGATCTTGTCCTTGGACAATCCGGACAACTGCCCTGTGGCCATTTTATATGCATAATACAGCATCCAGCCACCAACCATGGTATAAAACATCATAAGGATATAACTGCCGCCAATGGCTCCCCACTTAAACCGGTGCCATCGTCCTCCTTTTGGCTCCAGTTTATCAAAACACATGCCGGTTCCTACTCCGCTGGCACGGCCCACCGCAAACTCACACATGATGATTGGGAATCCCAGCAGCAGTAAAAAGAACAGGTAGATGATAATAAACGCCGCTCCACCATTTTCACCACATATATAAGGAAATTTCCACACATTACCAAGGCCTACGGCACATCCTGCCGACACCAGAATAAACCCAAGACGGGTTCCAAACTTTTCTCGTTCTTTCATTTTAATTCTCCTAATCCGTAATAAAAAGACTATAACACAATTATACCTTTTTATCTACCGGTGTTTGCATCTTTTTATGCAGCCACACCGCCATTTTCTTCCATTCCTTTCCTCTTCATCCACCAAAATGCAGTAAGACAGATCACAATAGACAGAACAGATCCTGCCGGTGCCGCCAGTCCCATGGGGAACAAAGTCGCAGCAAAACATACCGATGCCAGATAGGATCCCGGAATCCTCACAAGCAGAATGGATGCCATATTGTGTATAAAGCCAATATAGGATTTTCCATAGGCGCAGAAATAACCACTGAAACAGAAATGAACCCCCGCAAAAATGCTGTCCCATATATAACCCTTTATATACTGGCAGCCCAGCCGTATCACGGTCTCGTCTCCTGTAAAAATTCCTACCAGTGCCGGCGCACAAAGTTCCACCAAAACAGAAATCAACACGCCGTATAAACTGGTGATCATGATTCCATACTTTAGTGTCTTATAAGCCCTCTCTCCTTTACCTGCACCGATATTCTGGGCAGACAACGCCGATACCGTTGCCAGCATGGAAGATGGTATGATAAACAAGGCACTGATGATTTTTTCAACTACCCCTACGGCTGCCGCATCATCCAGCCCTCTGTGATTGGCGATCACCGTGATCACAATAAAAGCCACCTGAATACATCCGTCCTGAACGGCTACCGGCACTCCTACCTTTAAAAGTTCTCCCATTACCTTCCGCCGTGGAACAAAATCCTGCCGTTTTAATGAAATACCGGTCTTACGGCCTTTCATATAAAACAACGCCACCACCACGCTCACTGTCTGAGCCAGAGTAGTTCCCAGTGCCGCACCGGCCGGTCCCATCTGCATCCTGCCCATAAACACATAGTCCAGTATTACATTGACCACGCAGGCAACGCCAATGAAAAACATAGGACTTTTTGAATCTCCCATGCCCCGGAAAATAGAACTGATAATATTATATGCCACTATGAACGGAATACCAATAATACAAATGATCAAATAAGAAACCGTACCCTCTACTGCTTCTGCCGGCGTACCGATCAGTAACACAATCGGCCTTGCCACACACAACAGCACCACGGTGATCACAATGGATATCCCCATAAAAAGAGTAACCGTATTTCCAATGGCAGCTGCCGCATCCCGGAGTTTTCCTCCGCCTACCGCCTTGCCAATCATAACGGTAGCTCCCATGGCCAGTCCCACGATAATAACCGTAAGCATATACATAACCTGGCTTCCGTTGGTAACCGCTGTCGTTCCATCGACACCGCCAAACATACCGATCATATACAGATCGGCCATTCCGTATAACTGCTGCAAAAAATACGACAATAAATAAGGCAGTGCAAAATACATAATATTCTTTAATACACTGCCCTGAGTTAAATTCTTTTCCATGTTTATTCTTCCTGTGTCCCTGCCACACTGGCCAGCGTTTCCTCCACGGATACGATCTGAGGGCCACTCTCCACCAGTTCCTGGGAATCTGCCGCCTCCATCGGGTCCACTTTCTCCTTATCTTCTTCCTCTTCCCAAAGGGATTTGTATTTTTTTCTTTCCTTTGATTTTGCCAGAGCACCGATATTTTTAGCCATCTGATACAAATGGCTGTCAAATTCCATGAGTTTTCTCTCATCTCCTGCCGGCACCTGGTCTCCATGCATAATGCGTCTGGCCACGGTCAGCACCTTCCGCATTTCATCTCCCTCTTCTTTCGCCGCTTCTGTCTGCTGCTTGGTGATCTCATGATTATACTTGGAATCCCATCGCTGCATAAGACGGTCCATATACTCTTTGTACTCTTTATACTTGTCATGCACCGCCTCATAACTTAACTCCAGACGGACTGCCTCGTCTTCATAAATCGTCTTCCCATCCGGCGTTTTGTCTATTTTTTCCTGTAATTCGTTTTTCTTCACTGCCAGCTCAAACTGCTTTCTGTTGTACTGTTTTAACTGGCCGCTGTAAAGCCTCCTTGCATCTCCTACATTCATTTCCCTCACTCCTTTGAAGAAACTTTTTTCATTACCTCCTGATAAAAATCAACTGCTTTCTCTACTTCCTCCTGTGTGGGATGTCCCTTGGCGACACCACCGATCAGTTTAAACGGGCCAAATGTATCATACCCTTTACATCCATAGGTTCCAAGGATATGCACTGCCTTTTCCTGCACTGCCTGTAAAATCGAATCATAAGATGGTTTTCCACCGTAAGTACAGATAAAAAAAGTATTCTTGTACTCCGGCATGTTCACCGATGCAAAATTTAACACCGACTGGTGAAATTTAGAATAATAAATTCCCGACGCAAATCCGATCACATCATAATCTTTCAGGTCCATCTCCTTGGTTTTTGCCGCATCGATCAAAGTCACATCCTCTGCCTGGGCCGCAATGGCCTCCACCAGTTTTTTCGTGTTCCCATGATGAACGGATGCATATACTATGGCTGTTTTCATTGTTTCTCGTCTCCTTGCTGCATATTCCCCTCCCTAACTGCGCCGTATCCCATTCCAATGGTAATTGGATGTAATGTAATCCACGCCGAAAGACAGCATTTTTTCATAATCCCCCGGGCGGTTTACCGTCCATACATTTACCTCCAGACCCTTCTCATGAAGCCTTAACACAGTTCCTCTTGTTATCAGCGTATACCTGGCATCCAGACCAAATCCATACTGATATAACCAGTCCTCCAGTTCCATGCTGACAGGCAGCCGCTTCGTAGCCGCCGTGGCACCATACACATACTGCAGATGCTCCGGCAGAACATGTAACTCTTCCTTCAACCGCACCAGCACCTGGGGATGAAGGCTGATAAAAACCGTGCGGTCATACAGACCGTATTCCTTTACCAGATCCACGATCTCTCTTAACTGTGCTGTGGCGTAATCCATCTTCAGTTCAATCACCGGATGGGTGGTTTCTTCTCTGGCCAGGATGGATAAATACCCGGTAAATAAGATCATATGCTGCGGCGGATGCTTGACCGCCTGGGAGCCGCGGATCATAGGATACTTTCTGATTTCTTCATATGTTTTCTCTGTGATCTTCCATGGCTGGCCGTACATCCGATCCATCTGGTTATCATGGGACACTACATACTGTCCGTCTCCGGTCCTCCATATATCACATTCTATGCCGTAAAAATCTCCCTCTGCCGCCAGGGCAAAGGCTGCCTGGGAATTTTCCGGAGCCTGGGAGGAAAAACCTCTGTGTGCCACGCTTTTTACTGCTGTACCATGCTCCATCTTTTATCCCCCTCATCTGTTATGGTATTATCCTGCCTTTCCTCGCCGGCAGGTCATCGGAACTCTTTCCTTTATTTTATACCCCTGGCAGGCTTTAAGTCAAGAGAAGTACCAAAAAATCCCCCTAAGCAGCTCCGGGCCTTCGCCCTGCCTGCCTAAGGGGATCTTTCCCTGTGCCACGGCCATGATACCGCCGGCACACATATCCATTCAATTATTCTTCCGTTTCCTCTGTCTCTTCTTCATCGGAAGCTTCGTTACGGCTTGCTATAATGCTGACGATCGGCGTATCCAGTTCTGTCTGGATATCCAGTTTGTCGTTCTTGGCAATGTCAAGATCGGATACTTTGATGGTGTCTCCCAGTCTCAAAGTTCCACAATCAATCTCAATCTTTTCTATCAGATCTTCCGGCAATGCCTTATAAGCAATCTCCTCCAGGAACTGCTCCAGCACTCCTTCTACCACTTTTTCTTTATTATGAAGAATAATCTCCACAACGGAATGAACCTTTTCACCTTTTACTAATGCCTGGAAGTCCATCTCAAGGATCTGTCTGCTGTTTGCATTGTAATCCATCTCTTTGATCAGTACATCATAGGTTTTGCCCTCCAGTTCCAGATACAACTGGCTTCCTTTCATGCACTCTCTCTGGATCCTCTCTGCTTCTTTCTTCTCAATCTGCAACGGGATCGATCCTTCAACCTCTTTTCCAAAAAGGTTACCTGTTACATAACCCTCTCTTCTCAGCTTCTTAGCCTTGGTTTCCATGTTTCTTCTTTGTACTCTTAAAGTAGTCATTTGTCTTTTCCTCCATTCATACAAATTGATAACATAGGGAAGTTTGCGGAATGTCGATTATTCAATTGGCGTTTCGTTTCTCTTGTTATATATGTCTTGTTACAGTTTTTGTTATAGCACCGTTTTCGTCATTCGTCAAGAGGGAAATTGAACAAATCATTGCCCCCGTTTTCCCTTTCGTGTATAATGAACTAAGAATAGAGAACAAAAGATAGGCGGTGAAGCCATGGCTAAGATCAACCATGAGAAATTCATTACTGATATGATCCGTTACGCCTCCTCGGCGGAATCCCCGGAGCATATCTTAGTACAACTTTTACAATACATTGGAGAAAATTTGAATTCAGACCGTGCTTATATTTTTGAGGACAATCTGGATGGCACATTTGATAACACCTACGAATGGTGCAGAGAGGGCGTTTCACCTCAGATTGACAATCTCAAACGCGTGCCGTATGAGGGGGTTCTGGACACCTGGTTTCTGGAATACGAAAAGAGGCGCAATGTAATGATCTATGATCTGGAAGAATATAAAAGTGTCAGTGAAAATATGTATCATGTATTAAAACCACAGGGAATCCATACACTGGTTACCGGTCCCATTGAGATCAATGGCCGTTACATTGGTTTATACGGTGTGGACAATCCTCCGAAAGAATTTATGGAAAACATTTCTGTTCTCATTGAAATGATGGAGTTTGTCATTTCCATGATGATCCGTCTCAGAGATTATTCCAATGCCCTGGAGGAAAGTGCCATCCGAGACCAGCTTACCCACTGCCGGAACCGCACAGCCCTTCACTGGGTCTACGAAGATAACATGGACAAGAGTCAGTCTATCGCCGTCATTATGTGTGACCTCAACGGCCTGAAAAAAGTGAACGATTCCCTGGGACATCCTGCCGGGGACAAATACATCCGTGATGCGGCAGAAGTTCTCGTCTCCTGCTTTGATGACCAGAATGTCTACCGGGTAGGGGGAGATGAATTTATCATTGTGCTGCAGGGACTCTCAAAAGCGGATCTCACCAT
The DNA here is from genome assembly GCA_034089785.1 of Eubacterium sp. Taxonomy (GTDB): domain Bacteria; phylum Bacillota; class Clostridia; order Lachnospirales; family Lachnospiraceae; genus Eubacterium_F. Next base: position 4,182 of record JAXDTV010000041.1, on the reverse strand, counting down.
CCGCACCGACCGTCTGCAGTTATACGCAGATCTGAAAAAGATCAGTCTGTCCTTTGGCGTTGCTTACCGCACAAATTCCAAAGAACATTTTGAAACACTACTGCGGGAAGCGGACAAAAAAATGTATGTCCAAAAGAAACAGTATTATAAAAACCAGTCATTATCAAGGGAGTAACAACCATGTCAATACAATTATCCGATCATTTTACTTATAAAAAACTGCTTCGGTTTGTTTTTCCATCCATCATCATGATGATCTTTACGTCCATCTACGGTATCGTAGATGGACTCTTTGTATCCAATTATGTAGGAAAAACAGCCTTTGCCTCCGTAAACCTGATCATGCCTCTGATCATGGGCGTATCTGCCCTGGGCTTTATGATGGGTACCGGTGGCAGTGCTCTGGTAGCCAAAACGCTGGGCGAAGGAGAACCGGAAAAAGCAAACGAATATTTTTCCCTTCTTGTGTATGTTACCTTCCTTGGGGGCATCCTGCTTTCCTTGCTGGGAATCTTTCTGGCACCCCAGGTAGCTTCCCTTTTAGGCGCCAGCGGAGAACTGCTGTCCAACAGCGTATTGTATGCAAGACTGACTTTCCTGTCTATGCCTGCCTTTATGCTGCAAAATGTATTCCAGAGTTTTTTTGTCACTGCCGGCAAACCCAAACTGGGTCTTTATGTGATCTTATCTGCCGGTCTGACAAACATTGTCCTGGACTTTTTGCTGGTAGGTGTCTGGCACTTTGGTCTGGTAGGTGCGGCTTTGGCTACCATCTGCGGCGAATGTATCGGGGGACTGTTCCCTGTCATTTATTTTCTGCGGCCTAACGGCAGTCTTCTGCGCCTTGGAAAAACCCACCTGAAACTGTCGGTTCTTGGAAAAACCTGCCTGAACGGTTCCTCCGAACTGATGACCAACCTTTCCAGTTCCATTGTAAATTCACTTTTTAATGTACAGTTACTGCGCCTGGCCGGAGAAAACGGTGTCGCCGCCTACGGTGCCGTCATGTATGTAAGTTTTATCTTTGCCGCTATTTTTATCGGCTACTCCATGGGAAGTGCCCCGTTAGTCAGCTATCATTATGGTGCAGACAATCACAGCGAACTGAAAAACCTGTTCAAAAAAAGCCTTACACTCATCAGCATCTGGGCTTTGATCCTCTTTACGCTGGCCCGTTTGTCTGCCACCCCTTTGACTACGCTGTTTGTGGGCTATGACCAGACATTACTGAACCTTACCAGAAACGGCTTTATCCTCTATGGATTTGTGTATCTGGTAAATGGATTTAATATTTATGGTTCCTCTTTTTTCACCGCATTGAACAACGGTCCGGTGTCCGCTTTGATCTCTTTTCTGCGTACCCTGGTGTTCCAGATTCTATGCGTTATGGTACTGCCCATGTTCTTCGGTCTGACGGGCGTATGGTTGTCGGTGACCATTGCCGAAATACTGACCTTATGTATCACCGTATTTTTCTTTCTTACCATGCAGAAAAAATACCACTACTGATCGTCAGTCAAAACCAACGATCAGTCCCTTTCTCTCCACATAATAACTGCAGATTCCGGCTGCCGGCATGATAAGAATCTCTGCCTGCGGCCACTGTTTGAGTATCATTTCTTTTAATTTTTTCGCCAGTGTCTGGTTTTCACAATGGCTGATCAGCACCTTGCCACCTTGAAAATCCAGTTCTTCCATGCGTTCCAGAAACGCCGCCAGCATTTTTCCACTGCCTCGTACCTTCCCCTGCACCAGGATTTCTCCCTGGGGACTGGCTTCGCCAATACCACACAGTCCAAGCTTTCCGGCCACAAATCCGGCTACCTTACTGACTCTTCCGTTCTTGATCAGATTGTTAAAAGAACTTAGTCCATACATGGTGTGGATCTTTTGCTTATAATCTTCCAATCCCATTACGGCATCAGCAAAAGAAACGCCCTCCTCCATCAGTTCCGCCGCACGGATAGCCAGCAGAGACGGTCCGGGACCTGCGGAACCGGAGTCCAGAATGTGGATTTTTTTCTCCGGATCCTCTTCCTGGATCATAGCCGCTGCCACCTGGGCACTGTTGTAACTGCCGGACACCTTGGATGACATGGTAATCGCCAAAATATGGTCTCCCTTGTCAAAGGCCTCTTTCCAAGCCGCCGGAGACGGACAGGCTGTGTGAGTATGGATATCCTGCTTCTCGATCCGGTGCAGCATATCCCCTACATGAAACCTTGGATTATCCATATACTCTATATTTTCTACAAAGATAGAAAACGGTATTTTCGTTATTTTGATCTTTTTATCTCCCAGTTTGATACCTCGCAGATCACATCCGGAATCTGCCACGATATTCCATTCCATACACAATCTCCTCTCTGTTTTGCTGTTAGGATAACCAATTATCCCGTCAGTTATTTCAGATTCACTTTATTATTTTCGTGCCAGTGCCTCAAACTGCTTACGCACCTTGTAAAATACTTCCATTAATTTCGGTGAAAACACACCACATTCATTGTTGGTGATCATGCGGTATGCTTCGTCCGGCGAAAAGGCATCTTTATAGCATCTTTCATTTACCAGGGCATCGTACACATCCGCAATGGAAACACACTGGGCTGCGATGGGAATATCCTCTCCTGCCAGGCCGTCCGGATACCCCTTGCCATCGTAACGCTCATGATGATGGCGGCATATATCATAAATAACCTGTTTCATTTCCGGATCCCAGCCAAGTTTGATTTCATCCAGAATTTCACAGCCTCGGAGCGTATGTGACTTCATCAGTTCAAATTCTTCCTTGGTAAGTCTTCCCGGCTTTAACAAAATGCGGTCCGGTATGGTGATCTTTCCAATATCATGAAGAGAACTGGCCGACACCATCATCTCTATCTTTTCCTGGGTCAGTCCATATTCCAGATATTCTTTCATGGCACACTCTGCCAGGATCCGTGTATAATTCTTCACGCGCTTAATGTGCTCACCGCTTTCCAGGTTCCGGTACTCTACAATGGTACCTAACATATCAATGATCTCTTCATTGCGGCGGCTGAGTTTTTCTGCCTGTTTCTTTAAGGTCTGATAGGCTCTCCGCAGCACTTTCGTCTGCTCCTCCACCTTCTCTTCCAGTTTATTCTTGTATTCGTAATAATTTGTTATGTTATTGACTCTTTTTTTGATGATAACATTGTTAAACGGCTTGGTTATGTAATCCGACACACCCAGCTCAAAGCATTTTTTCTCTGCTTCGAAGGAATTGTCTCCACTGATCACCAATACCGGAATCACACCCATCAATCCTCGCTTGTTCATTTCTTCTAATACATGAATACCGTCCATTTCCGGCATCACCAGATCCAGAAGTACCGCCGTCATTTCATCACCGGACTCATCCAGTATGTCCAGGGCCTCTTTTCCGTTTTCAGCCTCTACGATCACATAGTCCAGTTCCAGAATCGACCGGAGTATATCTCTGTTGATCTAGGCGTCATCCACAATTAAAATTTTATCTCTCATACTGCCCCATGCATGCCCCTTTCTTTTACTCTTTCTAGTCTGCCATCTCCTGTAACACAGCCATCACTTTGTTGTAACATTCTTCCACTTTGCGGTACATTTCCTCACACCCTTCAATCTCTCTGCCACGAAGCTGTTCGGTCAGTTCTGAACTTACTTCATACAGATTGTCAAATCCCAGATTGACACACACACCCTTCAATGTGTGGGCCCCCCGGAATGCTTTTTCTCCATCCTTTTCTGCCAGACCGTCTTGTAACTGCTTAAAACTGTCGTCCTGTAAAAACTTTAAGGCAAAACGCTCCACCAGCATATCACTTCCCAGACGGTTCAGGGCATCTTCATAATTTGCCCCTGCTCTGTCATAACATTCTTTAATATTCATTTCACATCCTCCATTCTCTATCCGGCCATTCCACGGCCTTCATCACTTTCTCTCATTATACATCAGACAAATCCTGTCTGTCCACTTTTTTACCAGCAGAGCACCTCATGACCGGTTTCTGTCACCAGTACCATGATCTCCCACTGGGCTGACGGCTTGCGGTCTTTAGTGTAAACTTCCCAGCCATTGGCTTCATCGGTAAAAATCTCCTGTCCACCCATGTTTACCATTGGTTCGATGGTAAATATCATGCCCGGTGCCATCAGCATTTCTTCCCCTCTTCTGGAAGTATA
>JAXDTV010000111.1:0-3729 GCA_034089785.1 Eubacterium sp. | reverse complement strand
AATAGATGGTTTCATTCATGGTTTTGACCCGGTGCTGTACATACACCTGTCTGGTCAGCATCCTGGCCTGCCTTTTGCTGGTAAGACTTTCTATCTTTTTAATGAGCTGATCGGATTTTTTTGCCGTGATAAACTTAGAGGACTGGACGGCATCCACCAAAAGTTTCAGTTCTGCCAGTTCAAACTGTCCGGACACCACATGATAATAAGCCTTCCGCCCGTCCCGGTACATTTCCACATCGACACCGTACAGGCGCAGCTGCTCAAAATCATCATACAGACTTTTTCTCTCTGCACTGACTCCTCTGTTTTCCAGCTTTGCTATGATCTCATCCAGCGTAAGTCCCTTGGTCTCATCTGTTTCTTCCAATAAAATATCCTTCAGATATAAGAGTTTCAGTTTCTGTCTCTGCCCCTTTGCCATACCTATCTCCTCCCGTATAAATGCTGGTTTTTCTTGGTACTCTGAAATGGGATTTCTTCCCATCCGTCTTTTTTAGAAAGTGCGCAGGCAATGAGTTTTTTCGTCAGGTCCGGCACATCTTCTCTGTTCATCGCCTCCTGCACATCTACCCACACGACTTCACTGTTCTCGTCTCCATCACTCCGTGGCTCCCCTGCCACATACTCTGCCCTGAAAGCACTGTACCAGTCCCTCTGGTTAAAACGGATCCCGATAAGCTCTTCCGGTTTTATCTCAACACCGGTTTCCTCTCTGTATTCCCGGCACACCGCTTCTTCCGGCGATTCCCCCTGTTCCAGGTATCCTCCCGGCACGATGAGTTTTCCTTTGCCGCCGCCATAGGTGTGTCTTGCCAGAAGCACCTTCTGGTCTTTGATCACCACCGCTGTGGCCGACTGATTCCACACCGTCATGGTCTCGTTGATAACCTGATCCACCAGCTGCCAGGCAATACTGCCTTGCCGTAATTTCTCCCTGGCTTCTTCCATGGGAAACCACTGAGCCTGATCCACTTCACCGGACAGCACCAAATCTTCCTTTTTTACTTCAACTTTGTACCCAAGCATGAGCATTTCCTTTTTCTCATAGGGATAACTTCTTACAAATGTGATCTTCTGTGCCTTCTGTCCGATTTCCTCTGCCACTTCTCTGGCCACGGTTTCCTCTGCGGATTCTCCCATCTTCATCACACCTGCCACACAGACATAATTGGTGGCAGACACATAATTCTGGCGGAGCAGGGCGATTTCTTTCTGCTCATTTACCACGGCACAGATCACACAGGTGGTAAAAGAATCCCACAACGGGATCTCACAGTTTTCACAATAGGGCATCTTTCCCTCGTCACCGATTTCCTTTTGGATCAATTTTTCTCCGCAGTGCGGACAATATGTAAAATGCATGATTTCCTCCAATCTTACTTGCCGGCTGCAATCTGCTCTGCCAGTTCTTCCAGATATTCCCAGCGTTCCATCTTTTCCATCAGCTGGTTTTCCGCCTCTTCCTTTTCCTTTGTGATCTCGCCTAATTTCACAAAATCCGTGGCACAGACAAGAGTCTCTTCTTCCAGCCTTTGGATCTTTTCTTCCAGATCGTTTATACCCTGTTCAATGGTTTCATACTCCCGCTGCTCTTTGTAGGACATTTTTAACTTTTTCTCCTGTCCTTCCTTCCAGTTACTGCGGTTTACCTTTTTTTCTTCTGTCGGAGCCTGTGCTGTTTCCTGCAAAGACTCTCCTCCCCCGCTTTTGTACTGATAGTCCGTATAGCCGCCCTCGTACTGGGTGATCGTTCCGCCCCCTTCAAAGGCAAAGATCCGGTTCACCACCCGGTCCAGAAAATACCGGTCGTGGCTGACTGTAAGAACGATGCCGTCAAAGCTGTCCAGATAATCGTCCAGCAGAGCCAGTGTCGTAATATCCAGATCGTTGGTCGGCTCGTCCAGGATCAGTACATTGGGTGCTTCCATCAGGATCCTCAACAGATACAGTCTTCGTTTCTCACCGCCGGACAACTTGCCGATGCGGGAATACTGCTGATCCGCCGTAAACAAAAACCGCTCCATCAGCACCGTAGCGGTCATAGTTCCCTCGCTGGTGTGAAGCACCTCTCCCCCTTCTTTGACATAATCGATCACTCGCATATTCGGATCCATGTGGTCACTTTCCTGGGAAAAATATCCGATCTTCACCGTCTGTCCTATGGTGATCTGGCCCTGATCCGGTGTTTCCTGCCCTACGATCATTTTGATGAGGGTAGACTTGCCGCAGCCATTGGGTCCTATGATCCCTACCCGGTCATGCCTAAGAAAATTATAGGTAAAATCCCGGATCAAAGTACGGTCATCATAGCCCTTCCATATATTTTCGCACTCAATGGTGGTTTTTCCCAGTCTGGAAGATCCTGCCACGATCTCCACCTGTCGGTCCTGCTCCGGTGCCTCCTGGTCCCGCAGCATTTCATACCGGGCAATGTGCGCCTTCTGCTTGGTGGATCTGGCTCTGGCCCCCCGCTGCATCCAGGCAATCTCCTTGCGCAGTACACTTTGTCTTTTACGCTCGGTGGCTTTTTCAATTTCTTCTCTCTCCTCCTTTCTCTCCAGAAAACCGGAATAATTGCAGCTGTAACTATATAAAGAACCTTTGTCGATCTCTACAATGCGGTTTACTACACTGTCCAGAAAATAGCGGTCATGGGTTACCATGATCAGTTCTGTCTTCATATTTTTCAGATGATCCTCCAGCCACTGGGACATAGCACCGTCCAGATGGTTGGTAGGCTCGTCTAACACAAGTACATCACAAGGTGTCAAAAGCACCCGCACCAGTGCTACTCTTTTTCTCTGTCCTCCTGACAACTGGGAAACCGGCTGATCATACTGGGTCAGCCCCAGTTTGCCCAGATAACTCTTGGCATCCGCCTCGTACTCGGCAGGTGTCCCGCTGATCTCTTCTTTTCTCGGCAGTGCCCCCATCAGCATGGTCTCTCCCGGCTCAAACTCCGGCTGCTGCGGCAGGTAGGCGATGCGAAGATTCCTTCTGGTGACCATGGTCCCCTGATCCGGCGTTTCCTGTCCTGCCAGTATTTTTAACAAAGTAGATTTACCGGTTCCGTTGATACCGATGATCCCTACTTTTTCATGTTCATTCAGGCTGAAAGAAGCCTCCTTAAATAACATTCGGTCTGTATAAGAATGTGTCAGTCCTTCTACGGTAATTAAGTTCATACTCATCCTCCATTCTCGATAAATAGTAACATATTACGGCCGGTTCGTAAAGAAATCCCCCGGACTTTTCCCTTGTAAAATCCTGAGGAACTTGATAAAATAGAGGTCAGCTAAAAAACAAGGGGGATTCACATTTACTATGAATAAAAAAGAAGTAGCAGAAATCAAAAAAAGATTTACCAAGACAAAATGCAGTTTCACCAGATTGTGCGGCTGCTATGTAGATGCCGAAAAGCAGAAACGACTGACCTTGAAAGAAGCATTTTTAAGTCTTCCGGAAGAGGAAATGTTTAAATACATTGATATTTTTCGTAAAACCCTTTCCGGTTCCATCGGAAAGACTATGTTAAATATGGAGTTTCCTATGGAACAGGAAACGAAGGAAGACGGTACCCAGCGTTTTCTCATGAAACTCTTAGAGAGCAAACTTACAGACGATGATCTTTTGAATGAATTTTACGACAAGATCATCAGCGTCTATAATTACCCGGAAAATTATTTTATCATTCTGACCCACGATGCTTATGATATTCCTAAGATC
>JAXDTV010000103.1:0-30791 GCA_034089785.1 Eubacterium sp. | reverse complement strand
GGAAACGAAAAGAAAAGAAACACAGAAGGGAAAGTATGAGGAAACCTGGCAGCAGTTTAAGAATCCATCCCAGACTTTCGATACAAAAATGTACAGTGAAGAATCCCTTCAGGTAGAAGAAAAGGGAAAGAAAAAAGATGTCTGTCTGGTTTTAGACAGAAAAGTGGGTGCGAGTGAATATAAGGTGTTTGTATTCAAGCAGGATCACCAGACAGGTAAAATAGAAAAAGAGAAATTAGCAGTGGAGGCTTCTACTGCAGGCAGGGAAAAGAAAAATTATCCAAGGTACAAGGTGGATAATGAAAAGTCGATAGAAGCAGCTATTGTAAAGTGTTTTTATGAAAATCCATCTATGTACGAGGGGTATGTATACAAGGGAAAGGAACAATATTCACAGGTGGAAGAAAGGCGGTGTGATGTGGCGATTCCTGTTATCAAAATCACGGGCGAGAAAAAACAAGGCAAAAAGGTAAAAGTAATGGGTGCTTTTTACTGGTATGGATTGGTTGTTTCCGGAAAAACTCTGTATGAGTCAGATGGCGACGGCAGCGTAGCCGTTATAAACCTGAAGAAAACAAAGAATGGATATCAGGTGGAAAGCGTGGTACGGCCAAGAGATGGTGCTTATCGTCTGATGGATCTGGAAAGTATGTTTGGAAGGGACACGAAGGCGATTGACCAGGCTATGAATGTGGATCTGTCTCCTCATATTTTGAAGAAATATGTGGAGCAAAATAAGCTGGATTTTGACGAATATAAGGCGTTTGGAGAGGATCCAAAAAAAATTCGGTAAAAATTTTCTGCACTTTTTTGAAATTTGTATGCAAGGTTTTCTGATTTCCATCGTTAGTATTAATATCAAGGGAAGTTGATAAATATGATTTACGAAAAAAGAAAGGAGAATTCATATGAAAAGTAAAACTACAAAATTATGGATTGCCGGTGGCATCATGGCAGCAGCGTTCATGACAGCCGCTACCTTGCAGACGGATTATATAACAGCCGATGCAAAAGCAAAGAAGCAGGAAACAAACAGCACAGTAACTTACAAAGTCAAAGGAAGTACACTGACGATCAAGGGCTCGGGAAGCATGTCGGCCAGTATGAAATTTGGCAGCAAAAAGAAAACCAAAAAGATCAAAAAGGTCGTTGTAAAGAAAGGTGTCACAACTATTTCAGCCAATGCGTTTAAAGACTGCAAGAAACTAACCAGTGTTTCACTTCCGTCGGGACTTTTGAAGATCGGAAAGGGAAGTTTTAAAGGAACGGCTATCAAGAGCATTACTATTCCAGCCAGCGTAAGGTTAATGGGAAATCAGGCTTTCAGTGGCTGTACAAAATTAAAAACAGTTACTCTGTCTGACGGCTATCAGTGCTTTGGATATGACAGAGATGAGGGTCCGGCGCAGTTAGCGACGGCGACACTTGACAATGTTATAATAAGAAATCCGTTAAAGAGTTTGGATGATCTCACCTGGCTTGGATTTAACACGAAAAATTACACGCTGGCAGCAAACGACAGCAATTATAAATCTATTGATGGGGCTGTGTATAATAAAGACGGCAGTAAACTACTTTATGTACCGACAAAGAAAACAGGATTAGGTCTCACTGCTGACTGCAAAGAAGTGGATCTCAATGCATTTTCACATTATATTGGAGATGATTTCTATTCAAGATGTAAAAACATGGGAACCATTGTTTTGCCGGCAACTGTTACAAAATTGACTACATCCGTCTGTGCTGGCGATGAAGCCGGAAAGGGACTGCATTTTGATATTCAGAATAAGAATCTGGATGAAGAAAGTATGGCAGCCCTCATCGATTTTGTAGGAATTGATACAGCAAAATCATGGTTTCCACAGGATTTCAGAGAAGAAGGGTTCTTCACGATCTGCAAAAGTACTTATTTGTATAGCGTAAGCAATGCAGGAAAGAAAGAGAAAAAATTGACATTACCGGAAGGAATCAAGACGATCCGTGAAAATTCACTGGCATATCTGGCAGCAGAAGAAGTTGTTTTGCCAGAGGGACTGGAGACGATCGGAACCAGAGCGTTTGAGGGAAGCCGGGAACTGAAAAAAGTGAATTTCCCGGACAGTGTAAAGAGTATTGGAAGCAGGGCATTTTATGATACAAAAATGGGAGACTGCATTCCGGCTCGCTTTGCCAGCGGTAAGGATAAGATTTACAAAGAAACAGGCACGATTGAGTCAAATATTGATAACAATCAGTTGATTCTGGATGGTGGTGAACACACCTATGAATTCGTAGATACAAATACCAGAATATTTAGATTCAGTGTGACAGAAAGGTGCACAGTAGAGGTTAGAAACTCCCTTAGTTACACCACTCTTAAGGAAGCTAAATTCCAGAAAAAAGTAGATGACAACTGGGTTAACCTGGAAGTCATAGGTTCAGGAAATGATGTATACCGTGATCTGACATGTACGGTGGAACCGGGAGAATATCGCGTGGTATATGAGGCTAACAGCAAAGCAGGTGTAATTAATCTGACAGCAACTGTATATACCCGGGCCTGCTATGTACCTGAGAAATACGGTACCAAAAAATCTAAAGCGGTAGAACTGGGAGAAAAAGAATCTGAAGTAGATACTTCTGAAACACCACAGTATTACCGCCAGGGTTATATGACCTACAGTGATGCAAACACAAAATGGTTTAAGTTTACCAAGAAGAAAAAGACATCCGGCAAATTCAAGATCATCAACCAGAACGTAGGATACAAAGGTAAAATGACCATCAGCATTTACAAAAAAGGAAAGAAAAAGGCCGTAAAAACTATTAAATGTAAGAGCATTGACCGCAAGGTAAACAGCCTTAAGGTAAAAGGAAAAGGAACCTATTATGTAAAAATTTACCGTACTTCAAAGTCAACAGTCGGTGAATACACCATCGGTTTTAACTATGGCAAGAAATAAGACGGATGATTGCGGAGGAGTAGAAATTGTGATAAAATGATACCAAATCTGTAAAGTACAGGAGGTATTGTTTTATGAGAAAAAAGTACGCAATAATAGCATTAACAGGAATTGCCGCTGTGCTGGCTGCCGCACCTTCGAGTAAAGCAGCTGTTACAGCGGCAAACAACTATAAACAGGGGAAAGTGTACAAGATCACCCCTAAGTCAAAGCCGTTTAAGAACAAGTATGTAAAGGCTCCTACTTATAACAAAAAGACCAGAACATATTTTACCATCCGCTCCTATATGGAGAAGTTTCAGAAGGCGAAAAAGGGCACTTTGGTCCTGAAAAAAGGAACCTATAAGATCACTAACACGATTCAGGTCCCATCGAATGTAACCATTATTTTGGAAAAAGGCGCCAAGATCGTGAAATCTAATCAGACCGGTACAAAGAAGATGAAGGCAGCTACTACTATTTTTCAGCTGATCAAACCGTCCAATCGGGAAAAATACAATGTATACGGAGGCCACAATGGAGAAAAAAATATTCATTTTGTGGGAAAAGGCAGCAATGTGATGGATCTGAAGTATCTTAAGGCGAACATAGCCATTGTAATGGGCCACAACAAGGATATTACGGTGTCGGGCATTACATTCCAGAATGTGAACACAGGACATTTTATTGAGATGGATGCTTCCCTGAATGTAACTATTTCCAAGTGTAAGTTTAAAAATGTAAAAAGCGGTTCTGATTATGTGAAAGAGGCCATCAATATTGATACTCCGGATAAGGAGACCAATGGTTTTAACAACGCCTGGTCCAAACATGACAAAACACCAAATGAAAATGTTACGATTTCAGGATGTCAGTTTACGAATCTGGGAAGAGCTATCGGTACGCACAAATACAGTGCCAGCGGTAATACGCAGATTTATCACAGAAACATTCAGGTTTTGAACTGCAAGATTTCAAATATGCGATGGGATTCGCCGATCCGTGTTATGAACTGGAAAGATTCTGTTATCAAAAATACGGTGATCCAGAATGTAAAACAGCCCGGAAAAAGCGATACCCGGGGTGTGTTAGTAAGCGGTGCTGTGAATTTTACCATGGCAGAAAATACGTTTATAGGAATGGGACGACCGGCACAGTGTATTGCCTGGAAAAATGACGGTCCCGGATCTTCTTACCCGATTACCTATAATGATTTTACAGAGCAGAATCTGGCAGATATGGCGACAAATAAAGGAAAAAATCTGACAGAGCGGTATATCCGCATCAGTCCAGAGTACAATGTGTTTGAATATGCCCAGATCATAACGATCAAGAAAGCATGAGAAAAGGAAAGAGAGGTTTGAAATGCATACAGAGATTCCAGAAGAAAAACGGCCGAATTATTTTGATCGGTTGCAGGAACTGATCGGATGTGGAAGTTTGGAATTGATCCAGGAGGACGGAAAGTGCCACCTGGTATATCTGATGAATGATGCGGTGGAAAGTTTCCTTGTCTTTGAAGAGGCGGTTGTGACTGGTTTTTGTGATAAGAAGATAATGGACAATCATGCCTCTCTGGATCTGTATAAAGAAGGATATATTTTGTCGGTGAATCAAGGTGGCGAAAATGCGTTTACCATCCGGTTCAGGAATATGTCCTTTGAGATAAAGTTGTATGATTATGGCAATATCGGGCATTTTTGGATTGAGGATGATGAAGATCTCAGGTGGCTTAATTACCATATTCTGATGCTCCGTGACAAAATGTTATATCTTGGCAGTGAGGCCGGCACAGAGGAAGAAGCTGCGCTGGCTTCACTGGCTGATTTTGAGCCTCTTTACTTTTTTCCTAGTGTGCCCATCGAGTTTCAGCAGACTTGCGGGGCAGGAGCGGAGGAAAAAAAGGCAGCAGCCCAGGTAATGATAGAACTGGCAGCAGGTGATGAAAAACTGGTGCGGCAGCTGGAAAAATACAAGCAGGATCCAAGTTTGAAGCAAGCGCGGAAAGTGGCCAGAATGATGCGGAAGAAGGAGCATTTTCATGTGATAGAGACGATCATAGAGCAGATGCGGATTCAGGGTTCCCAATATGAAAAAAGAAAGTATGAGCATCAGGTTAATGATGAGATTAAGAGAGCTGCCACCCGCAAGGATGAATTGCAGAAGGAAGGGTATAAGGTGTACTGGTTCTGGCAGGAACCGTTCATGATTGGAAAAAGAGATGTGCCGTTTTATGCGCAGCTTATGATCGTGGATCTGCGGGGCTGGAAAAAGAAAGTGTGGGTGGAGATATATAAGGTGGGGTAAAAATAGTATAGTTTGTAAATGTTCCCCATCAGTATTTACTGGTGGGGAATTTTATCAAAAGAAAAAACCGTTCCTGCAAGCCCGCATGCTTCGCACATTTCGTCGTGCTGAGCAGCCCATGCTCCGCACGGTCTGCCCGCGGACTATCGACCTATAAAAAAGAGTTCACATACAGCCACTACCGAGTAAAACTCGGGTGTCTGTAGTGAACTCTTTTTTGCACTCCTCAATGTTTCGCGAGTACTCCCAGTAGGAATCGAACCTACAACTGCCCCTTAGGAGGGGGCTGTTATATCCATTTAACTATGAGAGCATAATCAGATACAGGGGATGAACCTCTGTATCTGTATTTTTTATAAGTATTTCTTCAAGTCGTCTACTTTATCAAGTTTCTCCCATGGAAGATCCAAATCGTTTCTTCCGAAGTGGCCGTAAGCTGCGGTCTGTTTGTAGATCGGACGGCGAAGATCCAGCATCTGGATAATTCCTGCCGGGCGAAGATCAAAGTTGTCCTGAATGATATCAACTAACTTTTCTTCCGGCAGTACGCCTGTACCGAAGGTATCAATGCGCACGGAAGTAGGAGATGCTACGCCGATGGCATAAGACAACTGAACTTCTGCTTTGTGGCAAAGTCCGGCAGCAACCAGGTTTTTGGCTACATAGCGGGCAGCGTAAGCAGCTGAACGGTCTACCTTTGTAGGATCTTTTCCGGAGAAAGCACCGCCGCCGTGACGGGCCCATCCACCATAAGTATCTACGATGATCTTTCGACCGGTTACACCACTGTCACCATTCGGTCCACCGATAACAAAACGACCGGTAGGGTTGATATAGATCCTTGTATCATCATCAATCAGTTCTTCCGGAAGAACTGCATCAATCACATATTTGCGGATGTCTTCCTGGATTTTCTTCCAATCCACATCATCACTGTGCTGACTGGAAACTACTACGGCATCGATGCGGAGAGGCTTGCCCTCTTTATCGTATTCCACGGTAACCTGGCTTTTACCATCTGGACGAAGGTAAGGAAGTGTTCCGTCTTTGCGGACTTTAGAAAGCTGACGGGACAGTTTGTGTGCCAGATAGATCGGATAAGGCATAAAATCTTCTGTTTCATCAGAAGCATAACCAAACATCATTCCCTGGTCGCCGGCACCGATTGCATCAATCTGTGAATCGGTAAGCTTTGCTTCTAACGCTTTGTCTACACCTAAAGCAATATCTGCGGACTGTTTATCCAAAGATACCATCACGCCACAGAGATTGCCGTCGAATCCCTTGTCTGTGGAATCATACCCAATTTCAACAATTGTGTCACGAACGATTTTCTGAATATCCACCTGTGCGTTAGATGTAACCTCACCCATTACCAGAACCAATCCGGTCGTAATGGCCGTTTCGCAGGCTACGCGGCTCATTGGATCCTGTGCCAGCATGGCGTCTAGAACGCCGTCTGAGATCTGGTCACAAATTTTATCAGGATGTCCTTCTGTAACGGATTCAGAAGTAAACAGTATTTTTCCCATAGTTTCCTCCAATTCTACTTGTAAAATCACTAACTTACAATATTATAGGGCAAAAAAAACACTTCGTCAAGGAAGATTCCTAGTATTTTAGGTTGAAAAATATTACATTTTATTTTATAATTCGTATAGATAGTAAAAAATGGATTAAATTAGGGTAAATCTAGAGAAAGTGCGAGGCTAAGATGAAAAATAAATGGCAGAAAATGTCTAAATGCTGTTTGATTGGCTTGCTGTTTGGGAATCTGATCCTAATGATTTCTGAGATCCTGATGATCCTTGGAAAGATAGATGACTCGTCGAATGTATGGGTTCTGGCAGGAATGATCTTCCTGAATCTGTGCGGGATTCTGGTCATTGTGTTTCCGGCACGGATATCCCATCACAGGATATGCCAGGAACTCCAGGACATCATGGAGGAAAAGGAGCAGGTAGACTCCCTTACGAGAGAGGTGCTTGGCAATATCACCCATGATCTGAAAACTCCGTTGACAGCCATTAAGGGTTATTCCCAGGGTATCCTGGATGGGGTTGTGTCAGATCCGGATAAGTTTAACAAGTACATCACAACCATTCGCAATAAATCCAATGATATGTCTTTACTGGTGGATGAATTGTCCTTTTTTGCTAAGATTTACCAAAAGGACATTCAGTATCAATGGCAGGATGTAGAGGCAGTAGAATATTTTACCGCATGTGTCAGTGATTTTTCCCTGGATCTTGAAATGAAAAAGATCAGTTTGGTTTTCCGCAATGAGGTAAACACAAAAACGAAGGTTCGCATTGACACAGAGAAAATGAAGCGGGTAGTGAATAATATCATTGGTAATGCTTCTAAATATATACAAAGGGACATAGGTTTGCTGCTTGTCCGTCTGAAAGAAGATGACAAGTATGTAACGGTGGAGATCGCAGATAATGGCGTTGGTATCGCCAAAGATGAACTGCCAAAGATCTTTCAGCGGTTTTACCGGACAGATAGTTCCCGAAATTCCACCACCGGAGGAAGTGGACTGGGATTGTCCATTGCACAAAAAATTGTGGACGATCACCATGGCCGCATCTGGGCAGAAAGTGAGTTAGGAGAGGGCACGAGAGTGTTCATATCCATTCCAAAATCAGACAAATAAGGAGAGAACAGAATGAGAAAAATTTTGATTGTTGAAGATGAAATGCCAATTGCAGAGTTGGAGAAAGATTATCTGGAATTGAGTGATTTTGAAGTTACCATTGAAAATGATGGTAATGAAGGTGCCAAAAAGGCTATGACAGGTGAGTATGATCTGTTGATCCTGGATCTGATGCTTCCTGGCAAAGATGGGTTTGAGATCTGCCGTGAATACAGAGAGAAATTTTTGGCACCAGTTATTATGGTTTCCGCCAAAAAAGAAGATATTGACAAGATCCATGGACTGGGTCTGGGGGCAGATGACTACATGACGAAACCATTTAGTCCAAGTGAACTGGTTGCCCGTGTTAAGGCACATCTGAATCGTTATGATGCGTTGACCGCAGCGGCAGCAGGACCGGAAGAAGAAAATGAGGTGATCGTGGCTGGTGATCTGAAGATCGACCGCACCGCCAGAAGAGTCTTTATCCGTGGTGTTGAAAAAACATTTACCACAAAAGAATTTGATCTTTTGTTCTTCCTGGCTAAAAATCCAAATCATGTTTTTTCCAAGGAAGAATTGTTCCAGGAAATCTGGGGAACTCCTTCTGTGGGAGATATTGCCACTGTTACCGTGCATATCAAAAAACTTCGTGAAAAAATTGAGGAAGATACTTCCAATCCAGAGTATATTGAGACAATCTGGGGCGTTGGATATCGTTTCCGTGCGTAATATTTTTAAGACCAGTCAGCCATACTAAGAGGGACTTTTACAACTGAATAAGGGAGACAGAGTTTGCATGAGAAAAAGATATGTAATGTTAATTGTGGCGGCTTTGCTTCTGGTATTGGCATTCCGCTATGTTCTGCCCCTTATTTTGCCCTTTGTCCTGGCTATGGTGTTTTCCGGTATAGTGAAACCGGTGGTTCTGTATCTGCATCAGAAATGTGGATGGAATTACAAAGTCAGTGTTACGGCGGTCGTTCTTTTTACGGTACTGGCACTGGCGGCATTTGGCATTTACATTGGTGTGATGGCGGTGCGGCAGGCGTGTGTATGTCTGCAGCAGGTGCCGGTGTACTGCCAGAGTGTGTGCGGAATGATGGAACAGGCCTGCGAAGGTGTGGATCGAGTATTTGATCTGCAGGTGGGGCAGAGTATGAGGTTTGTAGAGAGTCAGAGAGACTCTCTTTTTTGTTGGGTGCGGGACTATGGAATACCGGAAATGCTGCGATATGCCTGTGGGACCATGCAGGGCATGTTAAAGTTTGCAGTGGGAGGATTTACATTTGTGCTGGCTTCTTTTTTGATACTGATGGATGAAATGGGAAGCCGGGTTAAGGGGATTTACCGCGTCTTTCTGAAAAGTCTGAGAAAATCGGGACTGGCGTATCTGCGGGCGCAGTTAATTATTTTGTTTCTGGTGGCGGTGATACTGACTCTGGGATTTGGTGTGATGGGCAGTGAGTGTGCCCTTTTTCTGGGGATTGTGGTGGCACTATCCGATGTGCTGCCAGCCCTCGGAAGTGGTTTTGTCCTGATTCCCTGGTTTGTGGTAGAACTGCTGCAGAGAGATTATAAATCAGCGGCTGTTTTAGCCACTATGTTTGTGATTGTGACGTTTCTCAGGGAGATCCTGGAACCGAAATTATTTGGTACAGCGGCAAATATAAAGCCACTCTATGTTCTCATTGCGGTGTACGCCGGTGTGGAACTGTTTGGAGTGGCTGGTATTCTGCTGGGACCGGTAGGATTGATCATCCTGCGGAGCCTGGCAGAAGATTATGTAGTTGGATAGTTTGGATCTTCCAGGGAAATCCAGCGGCTCATGCCGGCACCATGATTGCCAAAGGGTCTTTTGTGAAAACCGAGTTTTTCATAAAAAGGCTCTTTGTTCATGGCAGACATTAAATTCACCATGATGGTTTCATCATCCTCAACCTGAGACTCTAACCAGGCAAGGACATTTTCAATGATCTGTCGTCCCAGGCCATGAGACTGGTAGGACGGTCGGACAATCACATCGCAGATAAAATATACATATCCGCCATCGCCTACTACTCTGGCCATCCCTACGGGCCGGCTGCCATCCATGGCGATCAGCGTATAGAGAGAATTAGCCAGGGCAACGCGGGCCCTTTTGGGCCGGATGGTGATGAAATCAACGCTGGCTCTCAGATCGTTATAATCTTCAATTGAAATTTCGTGGGTAAATGTAATGATGGTGCTCATCCTCGTTTCTAAACAAACTGATTGGTTGTTTCGTCGTATTGGTAATCTATATCTTCTAAGGTGGTCCGAAGCTCTTGTTCGTCCACATCATAGGTTTTACAAAATTCTTCCAGTGTAGTAAATTGATCTCTCAACTTGGTGTTTACAAAACTAACTAAAATAATGGGATCGTGGGGTACATCCATTTTCATTCCTCCAATCTGGGTCTCATCACCCATAAAAAAAGTGTATAGATTCTCAGGGCTCTTGGCCCATTTAAAGATTATTTTACATAGAAAGCTTCTTATTTGTCAACCCTATATATAAGAATGCATAAACAGGAGGTAAGTATGGCTGGTAAAACAGAGTTTTCCACGGATTTTGAGAAAAATAAAAAGCGGATCGATGAGCTTTTAAAAGTGGACCAGAGTTTTGATTTATTGTACAGGGTGGTGATGATCGGTGGCAAAAAGGCTTGTTTTTATTTTATTGATGGTTTCTGTAAAGATGAGATTATGGAAAAGATATTAGAATTTCTGTACAAGATCACGCCGGAGGAAATGCCGGAAAATGCCCATGATTTTTTGAAGAAAAAACTGCCGTATGGAGAGATCGATCTGGTGCGGACGGAAAATGATTTCTTGCAGAGGATGCTGTCGGGTGTGCCGATGCTGATCGTAGAGGGGTACAGTGAATGCCTGGCTATGGACTTTCGTACTTATCCGGGGCGGAGCGTGGACGAACCGGAAAAAGATAAGGTGATGAGGGGGTCAAGGGATGGTTTTGTAGAGACGGTAGTTTTCAATGCGGCGCTGGTCCGGAGGCGGATCCGGTCTACGGATCTGTTGATGGAAATGCATACGGTGGGCAGCAGTTCCCGGACGGATGTAGTTGTGTCGTACATGCAGGGGCGGGTAGAGGAAAAACTTTTGAAGGATATAAAGCAGCGGATTGACCGGATACAGGTGGATTCCCTTTCTATGAACCAGCAGAGTCTGGCAGAATGTCTTTATCCGAAAAAGTGGTACAATCCTTTTCCTAAATTTAAATTCACGGAGCGGCCGGATGTGACAGCGGCCAGTCTGCTGGAAGGAAATATCGTCATCTTTGTGGATAACTCGCCTTCGGCCATGATCCTGCCTACTTCTGTGTTTGATATTGTGGAAGATGCGGATGATTATTATTTCCCGCCGGTAACAGGTACCTATCTGAGACTGTCCCGAATGCTCATCAATGTGCTGGCGGTGTTTATGACACCTATCTTTCTGCTTTTGATCAATCACCCGGATTGGCTGCCGGACTGGCTTTCTTTTATCCAGATCAACGATGCCGTCCATGTACCGATCTATCTACAGATGATGATGCTGGAACTGATGATCGATGGATTAAAACTGGCGTCCGTGAATACACCGAGTATGCTGAGCACGCCGTTAAGCGTGGTGGCAGGTATTATTCTGGGAGATTATACGGTTTCATCCGGCTGGTTTAATTCTGAAATCATGCTGTATATGGCTTTCGTGGCGGTGGCGAATTATACTCAGGTAAGCCTGGAACTGGGGTATGCGCTGAAATTTATGAGAATAATCCTGCTGACACTGACCGCTGCGTTCGGACTGTGGGGAATGATCGGAGGAACGGTCTTTGTAGGACTTTGTATCGTGAGAAATAAAACGATCAGCGGAAAAAGTTATATCTATCCGCTGATCCCATTTAATGCAAAGCAGTTTCTGCGACGGTTCTGCCGTGTCAGTCTGCCCCGTGTTTCCAATGAAAAGAAATGACTGCTTAATCCCCCGTGTATAAAGAACGGATCAGGGCAATTTCTTCTTTATAAGGTGGTGCCGGCTTTTTGACACCCTCCGGATCCTTGTAATAAGGTGTCTCCAAAATCTTAGGGATAGAGGAAAAACGAGGGTCATTGATAACCTGCATCAAGGCATCCTGTCCCAGACAGCCTTTACCAAAGTTCTCATGGCGGTCTTTGTGGGCACCGCATGGATTCTTACTGTCATTCATGTGGAATGCGGCGATCTGATCCAGGCCCAGGATCCGGTCAAACTGATCCATAACTCCTGCGTAGTCGTGGATCAGATCATAACCTGCGTCACTGACATGGCAGGTGTCAAAGCACACCCGCAGCTTGTCCGGGTAGAGACATCCGTCGTAGATGGCTTTTAGTTCTTCAAAAGAGCGTCCTAATTCACTGCCCTTCCCTGCCATGGTCTCTAAGGCGATTTTAACCGGAGTATCCGGGGTAAGAACCTGGTTAAGCCCTTTTATGATCTGGGCAAGACCGGCTTCCTCGCCGGCACCTACATGAGAGCCCGGATGCAGTACCAGTACCTCTGCACCCATGGCCGCTGTGCGGGTGATCTCTTTGGCAAGAAATTCAGTTGCCAGTTCAAATGTCTCGGGTTTTACCGTATTAGCAAGATTGATAATATAAGGAGCGTGTACAATGAAGTTATTCATGTCATGCTCCTTCATTAATTCTCTGGCAGCCGGTATATTCAGCTGGTCGATTTCTTTGCGTCGTGTATTCTGAGGTGCACCTGTGTATACCATGAAGGTATTGGCACCATAAGAAAGAGCTTCTTTTACAGATCCTTTGAGCATATCTTTTCCACTCATACCTACATGAGAACCGATGATCAACATATATAAAAATCCTCCTTGTTGTAACATGTGTTGCCCCCCCCGCGCTTCAGCTCAGCGGCAGGTCGTCGGAACCGTCTTAAAATACGTTTTGAGATGATTCTTCCTATATTGTAAGGTAGAAAAAGGGATTTAGCAATGAAATTTTGACCACTCATCGCATAAAACATACCGTTCACTCCAATTTCGACGATTTTCATTATTTTTTTATTTTAGTATGATACAATAATATTGTTTTAACATAAATTTGACAAAATCAATAAGAAAGAAAGGAAGTAATAGGTGGATGATTATTAAGTTGTATGATGAGGAGCGAGTGGATGAAATCACAGCGAGTTTGATGGAATTGGGAGTCAGATACAAAATGGAAAAAGAAATGGATAAACGAGAGATGAATACGGTTATATATGTTGCCAGCCAGGGACATAAACTGGAAATGCATATTCAAACAGAAAAGAAAAGGGAGATCCGAGTTGTCAGGGAAAAATTAGATGATTTGGAAAAGCGATTAAACAGATCAAATTATCTTCGAGTACATAAAAGTTTTCTGGTAAACGGCGACTATATACAGAATATTTGCCGGTATGAAGTTCTATTATCTGGGGGAAAGAAGATCCCCATTTCTAAATCTCGTTATAAAGAGGTCCAAGAATGGTGAAAAAAGGCAGATATTAGGGAAGAAGGTGAGAGAATGGGTGAGATTGGTATCAACAGAGAAATGATTTGATTAAGTCTCTGTCTGGAATAAGAACAGAGACGGCTTGCATTAAATAATATATAATGACAGGAAAATAAGAAAATGAAAAGAAAATTTGTGGCAATTGTGATGGCTTTTGGAATTATGTCATCTTTATTTGGTGCTAATTATGCATCAGCAGAGACAAAATCGGAGACAAAAACATTTTCAGGAAATGTGGTAAAATCGACTTTGAAATGTACATGGTCAGCTCGTGGAAATGATAAAGCTACAGCAATTACATCCTGGAAGGGAATGTCGGGTCACCGAGTGGAAGTAAGACTGTATTATGCAAAATATATTTGGCAGGAGTATATTAAATCAGATACTGATTATGGTGATAAAACGGCAATCACAAAGGAAGAAAGAAAGTATGTTTATAAATATTACTCGGTACATAGTGTTCGTAATAAAAGTACAAATGCATTAACTACAAAGGCTGAACTTTCTGATTGGTAAAATACAATTGGCATTAAAAAACTGGAGGGTGCTGAGCACCCTCTTCATATAAATAAGATAGGGGTTCGCGCATGAATTTAATTCTCAACATAGTCAGACTGACGGCAAACCGTTATAAAAATGCACGGTTTTCAACGGTATTTCTGACGATCACTTTAATTTTATCCATGTTTGTAATTTCTGTGGCTACTAGTTTTGTGGCTCAGATCTTACAGGCACAAGATGCAAAGAAGAAGGCAATGCCTCCCCATGGTATGGCAGTTAACTTTTACTGCGAAGGAGAGGAAGAGTTCAAGATAGATGCATTGAAAGATATGCTGTCTGTGGCAAAATCGGGACAGGGGGTCATGATCCATCAGGTTTTGATCCATATTGACAAGGATGATGTAGGAAGTTATGTGCCGGTAAGTGCCCAGTATCTGGGAGCAGATGGACAGTGGCAGTATCCTATCACCCAGGGAAGATCTTATACAAAGCAGGAAATATGCCAGGGAAAGAAGGTAGTTCTCATAGGTAAAAGTCTCAGACATTTGGTTGAAAAGAAAAATGGAAAGTCTTATCTGAGTCTGGGAAAACAGCAGTATGAGGTACTGGGAGAAGTGGGCGTGAAAAACCAGAGTTCGCTTTGGGATAACCGCCTTTTTGTGCCGGCAACTGCTTTGCCAAAGGATGTAGAAAACCAATTGCATCAACTTAATATGGTTAGCATGATCGTATATTCACAACAAGGAGATACGACGGATTTGCTGGAAATCATGAAGAAGGAAGGGCAAAAACAGATGAAAACCCTGACTTATGATGAACCGCAGGCAATCGAGACAGGGGATGTGCTGAAAGATCTGAGCAACAGCCAGAATCGGATTTTCCCATTGGCTGTTATGGGATATCTGCTGTCACTTTTATACAGTATCAATATCATGCATTTTTGGCTGGGAAAAAGACGGTACGAGATTGGTGTCAGAAAGGCATTTGGTTTTACCAACAAGAAGATCTTAGCACTGGTAATGGAGGAAATGTTTGGTATCCTTTTTATCGCATGGATTGTTACGATGGTGATTCAGTGGATCATTAAGATGTGTGTAGGAACTATATTTACACAATACACATTATCCTTGTATAAAGAAAATATTTTGATTGGTGGATTTATCGTTATCTTTACAACCTGCATGGTAGCGTTGACTTCCATACGGAAAATATTAAAAATTTCACCAGCCATCATATTAAAGGAGGGAGACACAAATGCGTGATATTGTTCGGAACATCTGGAAACGAAAATGGTCCAATTTTCTCCTTTTTCTGCAGTTATTTATTGCTTTGATGTTTATGACAGATGCCTATGTGTTGTACCAGGGAGTGTTCCAGTATTTTTCGGTTGTAAGAAAAGATATACAGGCGGATGTCGGTAAAACCCTGAATATTAAGGTGGACGCACAGGACATGGAAGCAGGTTTATCTTCTTTTGAAAGGAACCTGCTTGCATCAGGAAAAGTAGACAAACTAGGTGGATTTAAAAGTCATTTGTTTGAGAGCCCATCTCTAAGTGGAGAAGAATTGGATAGTATTATGTTGTCTGACAATCTGGAGTGGCTGAAGGAAATACCGGTGGTCAGTGGTAAAAAAGTATCACAGGTCAAATTTGACCAGGATAAGAAGGGTTCAAAAAACGATCCTTTATCCATTTGGATCTCTCAGGATCTTTGTAAAAAATATCATTTAAAACTGGGACAGATCATAACAGATATAGATGATAAATGCTATATTCTTCAGGGAATGACAGATTCCCAGGGATTGTGGTTTAACGACAACCTTGTATCTCAGAGTTATGTTTCGCTGAAAAACACAGTTGTTGTGGAAAGTGGAGTGAAGAGCAACACACTTCAGGATCTGTATGCGTCAATTCCGGAAGGGGTAACGGAAAAAGAGGCCATTAAGGCGGTGGAAACAGCAGGAGATCTCTGTAAGGTAGATGTAAGTGCCAAAACGGTGGATACAGTTTTGAAAGCAGCATATGATGAAGCGATGGAGGACAATTTTATCTGGTTATCCGGTGCCGTTTTGATTATTTCTGTTGTCATGATCGCCACGATTACTCTGATGTCCGCCCGTATCTATGAGAGAAAGAAGGAAATCGGCATCCGGAGGGCGGTAGGATATACCAGTGGCAGGCTGGCAGTGCTTTTTACGCAGGAACTGTTTTTCGTAGGTGTATTGGCCTGGCTCACAGAGGGAATATATGCCTGGTATGTATATGGACAGAGCCAGGATGGCAGCGTGGAGTTCTCCCAGGGACAGTTTGGCCTGCCATTGTTTTTAGTGAGCGGTCTGTTTGTCGTGATACAGATCATTCCGGCTTGTATTTTTGCCATGAGACAGATGGGAAAGATGCAGCCACAGAAATTAATAGGAGGCAGTGAGTGACATGAGCATAATCGAATTAAAAGATATAGGAAAAATCTATGGAAAGGGGGACGCAAAGACAGAGGCACTAAAACATATAAACTGGACCGTAGAAGAAGGAGAGTTCTGGTCTATTGTAGGTCCTTCCGGATCGGGAAAGACAACTTTGCTGAATGTTTTGGGATGTATGGATAAACCTACAAGTGGTGAATACCTCCTGGGAGGAAAAAGAGTGGACACTCTTTCTCAAAAAGAATTAAGCAAGATTCGGAATGCCAGGTTAAGTTTTGTGTTTCAGCAGTTTGCGCTAATCCACGAATACAGTGTTTATGATAATATAGAACTTCCGCTGTTATGTCGCAGGATGCCCCATAAGAAAAAGAAGCAGCTGATACATAAATATGCCAGTTATCTGGGGATTGAGGATCTTTTGAAAAAGAAAGTGACCCAGATATCCGGCGGACAGCAGCAACGCGTGGCAATTGCCCGGGCTTTGGTGGCGGAGACGGATTTGATTTTGGCAGATGAGCCCACCGGGGCACTGGATCAGAATACAGGTAAGGAACTGATGCAGGTGCTGCAGGATTTAAATAAGCAGGGAAAAACCATTATTTTAGTAACTCACAATCCAGAGATTGCAGAGATGACAGGAAAAACTTTGGAAATCTGCGATGGACAGTGTCTGGTAAAAGCATAAATCCTCAAAAATAAAACAGGATTCCTTGACAAGTTACACACAATTCTCTAAAATTAGAGAGATAAGTCGTGATTTAAGGTGGTGCGTGCGCCACTTAAGGATAGAAGATTAGGAGGATTATGACCATGGCAAAGAAACCATATTATATCACTACCGCGATTGCCTATACATCCGGTAAACCCCACATTGGAAATACTTACGAAATCGTTCTGGCAGATGCGATCGCCAGATACAAGAGATTTCAGGGATTTGATGTTCGTTTTCAGACAGGAACGGATGAACATGGACAGAAAATCGAGTTAAAGGCTGAAGAAGCAGGCATTACACCAAAAGAGTTTGTAGATAATGTATCCACAGAGATCCACAGAATCTGGGATCTGATGAACACTTCCTATGATAAGTTTATTCGTACGACGGATGAGGATCATGAAGCTCAGGTTAAGAAGATCTTTAAAAAGCTGTATGACAAAGGGGATATTTATAAAGGTTTCTATGAAGGAATGTATTGTACACCATGTGAGTCTTTCTTTACGGCTTCCCAGCTGGTAGATGGCAAGTGCCCGGATTGTGGCAGAGAGTGCCAGCCGGCAAAGGAAGAGGCGTACTTTTTGAAACTCAGTAAATATCAGGACCGTCTTATGAAGCATATTGAGGACCATCCGGAGTTTATCCAGCCGGTTGCCCGTAAAAATGAGATGGTAAACAACTTCCTGAAACCGGGTCTGCAGGATCTGTGTGTTTCCAGAACCAGTTTTAAATGGGGAATCCCGGTAGACTTTGATCCGGGTCACATTGTATATGTATGGCTGGATGCACTGAGCAACTATATCACCGGACTGGGATATGATGTAGACGGCAACCACGGCGATCTGTATGAAAAATACTGGCCGGCAGATCTGCACCTGATCGGAAAAGATATTATCCGTTTCCATACAATTTACTGGCCGATCATTTTGATGGCACTGGATATTCCGCTTCCAAAGCAGGTGTTTGGTCATCCATGGCTTCTGCAGGGAGACGGCAAAATGAGTAAGTCCAAGGGAAATGTGCTGTACGCAGATGATCTGGTAGATTTCTTTGGAGTGGACGCTGTGCGCTATTTTGTGCTTCATGAGATGCCATTTGAAAACGATGGTGTGATTACATGGGAACTGATGGTAGAGCGCATGAATTCAGACCTTGCCAACACACTGGGCAACCTGGTAAACCGTACTATTTCCATGAGCAATAAATATTTTGGCGGTGTGGTAGAAAACAAAGAAGTATATGATGTAATGGATGAGGACTTCAAGAAAGTTCTGTCTGAGACACCGGCCAAAGTGACAGCCAAGATGGACGAATTGAGAGTAGCAGATGCTATTTCTGAGATTTTCACTTTGTTCAAACGCTGCAACAAATATATCGATGAGACAGAGCCATGGGTTCTGGCAAAAGACGAGGCGAAGAAAGACCGTCTGGCTACGGTTCTGTACCATTTGATAGAGGGAATCCGTATGGGTGCTGTTTTACTGCAGTCCTTTATGCCGGGAACGTCTGAAAAAATCCTGTCCCAGATCCAGGCTGAGAACTGTGACCTTGAGAATCTGGCATTCGGACAGTATGTATCCGGTACAAAAGTAGTAGAAAAACCAGAAATTTTGTTTGCGAGACTGGATCTTTCCGAAGTGATGGCTCAGGTTGAAGAAAAATTTGGCAAACCGGCAGCAGAGGAAACAGCCGAGAGCCAGGAAGAAGTAGTAGATATTGAGGCAAAACCGGAAATTACATTTGATGATTTTATGAAAATGCAGTTCCAGGTAGGAGAGATCGTATCTTGTGAGGCAGTGCCAAAATCCAAGAAACTTCTTTGCAGCCAGGTGCGTGTAGGAAGCCAGATGAAGCAGATCGTATCCGGCATTCGCAAATACTATACACCGGAAGAAATGGTTGGAAAGAAAGTGATGGTGCTTGTAAACCTGAAACCGGCAAAACTGGCAGGTGTGCTGTCAGAAGGAATGCTGCTTTGTGCAGAAGATGCAGAGGGTAATCTGGCACTGATGACTCCGGAAAAAGCAATGCCGGCAGGAGCAGAGATCTGCTAGAGGACTGACTATGAACAGATGGATTTTTGATACACACAGTCATTATGACGATGAAGCATTTGACCAGGATAGACATGAGCTGCTCGGCTCCCTTAGAGATAAGGGAGTGGGGCAGCTTGTCAATGTAGGTGCAGATATGGCGTCCAGCAAAGAGGCGCTGGCATTGGCAAAGCAGTATGATTTTATTCATGCGGCGCTGGGAGTCCATCCCAGTGAAGTGGCGGATCTGACGGAGGCAGATATGGACTGGATCCGCAGCCATGCGTCCGAGGAAAAAGTGGTAGCCATTGGTGAGATCGGTCTGGATTATCACTGGGATGAGCCGGAACCGGCGGCGCAGAGAAAGTGGTTTCTGCGACAGATCCAACTGGCCAGAGAAGTGCAGCTTCCGGTGATCATTCACAGCCGGGATGCGGCGGCAGAGACCATGGAACTATTGAAAGAGACCAAGGCCTATGAATGTGGCGGTGTGATCCACTGCTACTCCTATTCGCCGGAGATGGCCAAAGAATATGTGGAAATGGGCTTTTACATAGGTATCGGCGGTGTGGTAACTTTTAAAAATGCAAAAAAATGCATCCGGACGGTGGAGCAGATCCCTCTGGACCGTATTGTACTGGAAACGGACTGCCCTTATATGGCACCGGAGCCAAACCGGGGAACCCGCAATGACTCTTCCAATCTGATCTATGTAGCAGAGAAAATCGGAGCATTGAAGGGTGTAACCACAGAGGAAGTAATAGAGACAACAACCCGAAACGCCTGCAGACTGTACGGCCTGCAGGAACTGGAAGAAAGGAATTGAAAGTTTGGCAAAATTAGGAAATCCACAGGAAACCATAGAGGTTCTGCAGAAACATGATTTTCATTTTCAGAAAAAATTTGGACAGAATTTTCTCATTGACCCAAGGGTGCTGGAAAAGATCATTCAGGCGGCGGATGTGACAAAGGACGATTTTGTGCTGGAAATTGGCCCGGGCATCGGTACGATGACTCAGTATCTGTGCGAGGCGGCAAGGCAGGTACTGGCGGTAGAGATCGATCATAATCTGATCCCGATTTTGAAGGAGACATTAAGCGGTTATGACAATGTTTCGGTGCTGCAGGGAGATATTCTGAAGCAGGACATCCCGGCCATTGCCAGAGAGTACAACGAAGGCAGACCCATCAAGGTAGTGGCAAATCTGCCTTATTACATTACGACGCCGATCCTTATGGGACTGTTTGAAAGCCATGTGCCCCTGTCCAGTGTGACGGTTATGGTACAGGAAGAGGTGGCAGACCGCATGAAGGCAGAGCCGGGAACCAAGGCCTACGGTGCCCTCTCTTTGGCGGTACAGTATTATGCGAAACCGACCATTGCAGCCCATGTGCCACCGAACTGTTTTATGCCCCGGCCGGGAGTTGGAAGTGCCGTGATCACGCTGAATTGTCTGGAAGCCACACCGGTGGAGGTAAAAAATGAAAAACTGATGTTTAAGCTGATCCGTGCGTCTTTTAACCAGCGGAGAAAAACGCTGCAAAATGGTTTGACAAACAGCAGTGAACTTCCTTTTTCCAAGGAAGAGGTAGGACAGGCGATCCAGGCAGCAGGACTGCCGGCGGCCATCCGGGGAGAAAAACTGGGGCTGTCTGAATTTGCAGCACTTGCCAATTATTTTGAAGAGATGAAACAAAGTAAATAAAGCATATATCCTGTTTTTTTATCATAGAATGGGAAAAAAGCGAAGGAGTATCTGCGTGGGAAAAACAAGAGTATGGCTCCTTGGGATCATATGCTGTCTGGTGGTCTGCCTGGCCGGCTGCGGACAGAAGACATCTACCGAAGAGAAAGGAAAGGGCAAAACACTGGAATATACAGTGGTTCCGGCAGAAGATGTGCCAGACACACTGAAAAAAGAAATTGATAAAAAGAAGATCAACAAATTTCAGATCACATACGAAGAAGGTGAATTTTTCTATCTGGCTTCCGGGTATGGAGAACGGCCTAGTTTTGGGTATAATATCAAAGTAAACGATTTATATTCCAAGGGGGATGTTTTGTACCTGGATACCACACTGACCGGACCGGAAGAGGGGGCAGTGGTGAAAAAGGCACCTTCTTATCCGTTTATTGTCATTAAGTTGAAAGTGTCCGGCACGGATAAAAAGGTGGAGTTTATTATGTAACAGGATAGGGGGGCCTCTTTGGCCACCCCTGTTATCCGGTTTGATTACAGATAGAGACGCCGGCGGCTGCGGTAGCGGTAGCGTCGGTGCATAATTTCATGAAACAGGACAACCTCGATCATATCCCGCAGAAGAATATCTTCCCGGGAGTAAGAATCGGGGTATTTTTTTCGGAAGTCTTTTTCAATGCCGCTGGCAAGAATCTGCAGGGCTGTGCGGTCCGGGTACTGATCAAACATAAGACTGCCCTCGTGCTCCATCTGGTCACAGACCTCTTCCACAAATTCACTGATTTGCCGAGTGATCTGCGGATACAGATATTTCAGATAAGCATCGTCGTCTTCCAGTTCCCACAGGTGTCCGGCCCCGTATACCGGAGTAAGAGGTGGAATAAGAGGAGATTGATTGGATTTCAAAATGCATCCTCCCTGTTGGCGTTTATTACCTAATATATGAAAGTACAAATTTTTTGTGAGATAGATTGTGGCAAGTATCCGCTGTCAGTCTTTTAGTGTTCCAGTAATTCAATAGAAAATTTTGCGGGAAGTGGGTTTTAAGCACGCCGGTATGAGATGCCTGTATATGCGTCAGCATGGGCATCCATACCGTTGCGTGCTTAACAAGCGGAAGCGCCCACGGAACGCAAAGTTTTCTATTGAATTACGGAAGGTGTAAAAAGTGGCAGCGGACACTTGCCACAAATATTTTTTGTGTATACCTTGCACTTTTCAAGGAAAGCCGTTAAACTATAGTAGACGATTTTTGCAAAAAAGTGCTTGAATAGATTGGAGAATGAGATCAATGATCAAATATATATATAAAACAGTAGGATTACTGTTGATTTTTGTGGGGGCTTTGTTCTTTTTTGGAAGCAGAATGTCTACAAATCTCAATGACACCAGCAAGGAATCAAAGCTGCAGGGAGAGACTTTTCCCTATATAACCCTGACTACCCAGGGACAGAAGATTAATACACTGTATGGATACGGTGAGACCACGGACGCCAATGTGATCCGTGAAACCGTGACACCGTTAAATGACAGCAAAACCATACTTTTGAACCTGTCAGATGCCAAGGATTCTCTCACAAAGATTTCTTACCGGATCCTGGATAAGGAATCGGGGGAAGTGTATGATGAAAAAGAAGTGGGAGCGGTATCATCCGGTGACAAGACTATTACGATCACATTTGACTACAGTTTTAAAACCAGTACGGAGTACATTCTGGATTTGGTGGGCACAGCATCTTCAGGAAGAAAGATACATTATTACACCCGTCTGAAGTATTATCTGGAGGATTCCCATCTGGCAGATAAACTGGCTTTTGCCAG
This sequence comes from Eubacterium sp., assembly GCA_034089785.1. Lineage (GTDB taxonomy): Bacteria > Bacillota > Clostridia > Lachnospirales > Lachnospiraceae > Eubacterium_F. Next base: position 8,189 of record JAXDTV010000103.1, on the reverse strand, counting down.
GAAGTTTCACAAGGCGACTTTCCAGAAGAGCAAGCAGGATGAACTGGAGCAGTACCTGGAGCCAAGCAGTCAGAACGCCAACAGCACACTGGCAAAGGTAGATATTACATCCAGTTCCGATCTGGTGACATACAGTGCTATGGCACCAAAGGTAATATCTGAGGAACTGGTTTCTGTAAAAGAATACAATATGGAGACAGCCTGTATCCAGTATAATTATTTTGTAAAAGCAGCCACTGCTTCTGGCAGTGAGATTTATCATATGAAAGAATTTTATCGTGTCCGTTATGCCGGAGGACATGATTATCTGCTGAATTTTGAGAGAACCATGGAAGCAGAGTTTAACCCGGATTGCGCAAGCCCTCAGACAGGACAGCTGAAACTGGGAATTACACAGGAGCATGACAGCCGTATGCTGACCGATGCAGGTGGCAGCCAGCTGTATTTTGAACGGGGTGGTTCTCTGTACTGCTATGACATGAAGGCAAACCAGGTTGTAACAGTATACAGTTCTTTTGGACAGAGTGCATCTTATGCATACAAAGCTTACAACGAGCAGGATATTCGTCTGCTAAAAGTGGATGATGAGGGGAATCTGTACTTCTGCGTCTATGGATATTTTCCGCGGGGAGAATATGAAGGAGATGTGGCAGTGGTATTGTATGAATACACCAAGGACAAGGAATTGAAAGAAATGGTGTATATGCCGGCCAATGCCAGTTACCAGCAGCTGAAAGAAGATTTTGCATCATACGGTTATGTCAGCCCAAGGGGAATCTATTATTTCACCGTGGGAAATACCGTGTATGCCTACAATATGTCCGGGAAACGACTGGAAAAACTGGCAGAGAATATAAAAAGCACTTCCTTTATGACCATGGAAAAAGCCAACTGTTATGTGTGGTCCTCTTCTATGGGCAGAGGATATGGAGACAGCCTGACCATTTACAATCTGGAAAATGATGAGAAGACCGTGATCCCGTCGGAGGACAAAAATGTCAGTATCCGTCTGCTGGGAGTCATTGAGGGAAATGTTGTGTTCGGAAGAGTGAGAAATTCGGACATTGTGACCAATGCAGATGGTTCCAAGACCATTCCTTGTTATCAGATCGAGATCGCAGACACGGCAGGGCAGATCAAGAAAACCTATACAAAAGATGGACAGTATGTCCAGTCCATCCGTGCCAACGGCAATGTGATCAATATGAAATTGTGCAAAAAATCCGGTTCGTCTTATACAGATGCCGGAGAAGATAGTATTCTGACGGCGACACAGCAGGAGAGTACCAAGATCTCCTACGAATCAAGAGTTACCAGCAAATCTTTGACAGAGTGGTATATACAGCTTCCGTCTTCTTTTACCATGGAAAAAGCACCGAAGAATGTGGCCGGTCCGTCTACGGTATATTACAGCGGCCGCTATGTGCGTCTGGAACAGCCGGCAAGAACCAAGTATTATGTGTCTGCCCTGGGCCGCATTACCGCTTCCTATGAAAGTGCCAGAGCTGCCATCAAAGAGGCAGACCGGCAGATGGGTGTGGTGATTTCCAGCAAACAGCAGATCGTGTGGGAGCGAAGCGGAAGTTTCCTGATGAACAACATCGGCGGTATTGAAATGACCAAGGAAGGCAATGGCGTGTCCAATCTGGCGGCCTGCGCTTATATGATATTGAAACAGAACCATTTCACCGTGGATGCCAAGGAACTGTCTGCGGCCAACAAATCCATCTATGAAATGCTGGCGTCCTATATGCCGGAAACCATCAATCTCAAAGGATGTACACTGGAGCAGGTACTTTACTTTGTCAGCAACAACAAAGCGGTAGCAGCGTCTACCGGAAATGGCAAGGCAGTGGTGATCAGTGGTTACACAAGCAGCCAGCTGTACCTTTTCAATCCGGAGAAAAATAAAGAAGTAAAAGTCAGCCGTTCGGAATATGAAAAAATATTCAAACAGGCGGGAAATCAGTTTGTAAGTTATATGGAGGACTAAATGGAAGAGTTGATACAAAAGGCCATGGCGGCCAGAGAAATGGCCTATGCTCCGTATTCCGGTTTTATGGTAGGAGCGGCACTGCAGTGCACTGATGGCACAGTATATACAGGATGCAATATCGAAAATGCCGGCTATACGCCTACTAACTGCGCCGAGCGGACAGCTTTTTTCAAGGCGGTCAGCGAAGGAAAGCGGGAATTTGTGCGGATTGCCATTGTAGGCGGCAGGCAAGGGAAAATGGCGGCACCATCTCCTTGCGGCGTTTGTCTGCAGGTGATGGCAGAGTTTTGTGATCCGGCGGAGTTTGAGATCGTGTGTGCAAAAAGCGGAAAAGAATACACAGTAAGAAAATTAGGAGAGATGTTGCCATATGGATTTACCAAAGAAGTTCTGTGATGAGATGAAGCGGATCCTGGGAGAGGAATACCCGGCGTATCTGGCATCCATGGAAGATACAAGAAAATATGGTTTGCGGGTCAATACAGCCAAGATCTCAGTGGAGGATTTTTTAAAAATATCTCCCTTTGAACTGACCCCGATTCCCTATGTGGACAACGGATTTTATTATGATCCGGAGGTGGCACCGGCGAAACACCCTTATTATTTTGCAGGGCTTTATTACCTTCAAGATCCCAGTGCCATGACACCGGCGTCCCGGCTGCCGGTAGAAGAAGGGGATGTGGTGCTGGATCTGTGTGCCGCACCGGGAGGAAAAGCCACGGAACTGGCGGCAAAACTCCATGGAACCGGACTTTTGATCGCTAATGACATAAGCAGTAAGCGGGCTAAGGCACTGCTTAAAAATATAGAATTATTTGGCGTGGAAAATAGTTTTATCGTGACGGAATATCCTCAGAAACTGCAGGAGTATTTTACCGGATTTTTTGACAAGATCCTGATTGATGCACCGTGTTCCGGCGAAGGAATGTTCCGGAAAGAGCCATCTATGGTGAAAGCCTGGGAGCAGAATGGACCGGAATTTTATGCCAAACTGCAGGAAGAGATCCTGCGGCAGGCACTGCCTATGTTAAAGCCGGGAGGATATCTTTTGTATTCTACCTGTACATTTTCTCCCTTGGAGGATGAGGGAACGGTGGACAAGATCTTGTCTATGGATGATTCCATGGAGATCGTGCCAATGCAGGGATATGAGGGATTTTCCAAGGGAAATCCGGCGTGGGTTGACAGTTCCCGGACAGAAATCGAAAACTGTATCCGTATTTTCCCTCATAAACTGGACGGGGAAGGCCATTTTCTGGCGTTGTTCCACAAGAAGGAAACAGCGGAAGGGGCTGTGCAAAGTTATGACCAGCGGCGAAGTGGATTAAAAGGTGAAGAAAAACGCCTGTTTCAGGAGTTTGCCACGGGGCTGGTAAGGGAGTTTGAACCGGACCGGATGGAGAGTAAGCAGGGCATGGTATATTACATGCCGAAACAACTGCCGGATATGAAGGGACTGCGCTTCCTGCGCAGCGGTCTGTTTCTGGGAGAAATGAAGAAAAACCGCTTTGAGCCAAGTCAGTCTCTGGCTATGGCATTGAGGAAAAGTGAGTATAAAAACTGTCTGGATCTGTCCTCGGAGGATGAGAGGGTGATTCGGTATCTGAAAGGTGAGACTTTGACGCTGACACAGGAAGAGGCTGGAAAGGATAACGGCTGGGTTCTTGTGTGTGTGGACGGTTATCCATTGGGATGGGGCAAGAAAAATAAATCTTCCCTGAAAAATAAATACCACTCCGGCTGGCGCATGATGTAGGCCGGATAAAAGTAGAAAAGAACCGCTTTCGCGGTTCTTTTCTGGGGAATAGAGAACTAAACTATATATAGGCGATCATTTGCATAGGCAAATGATTAGGGCAAAAGAAAAAGGCAACTCACCTATAGGTGAATCGCCTTTGATTACAACGACATATTACTACAAAATATTTACAATGTCAACAAAAAGCAACAAAATATTTGACAAAGGATATAAAGGTATAATAAAATGTATGTATAAATCTAGAAAGAGGAGGAAAACAAAATGGAAGAAAAACAGTCTAATGGTCTTGCCATTGCCTCAATGGTACTGGGAATCGTTTCTCTGATCCTGACATGTATTTTGCCTTATGTTTCATGGGTACTGGCAATCGTTGGTATCGTATTGGCTGCTATGGCTAAGAAAAAAGCAAAATCAGGAATGGCTACAGCTGGTCTTGTATGTTCTATCATTGCATTAGCAGTTTGGGTAGTAGTTATTATCTTGATTGTAGCACTTGGTATGACAGTCGGATTGGCAGGAGCATAAAGAAAAACGGACAGCAGGCGGGGAACTGCGAAAGCAGTTTGCCGTCGTTGTTTTTTTCTGACTTGTAGTCTGGATAAAAGGAGGAAGAATGATGAATGAAGAAATGAATAATTCTTATTATGGAAATAATACACAGGGTAATCCAAACCCGGTTCCACAGCCGGAACCCGGCAAACCGTCAGGCTATTCTATAGCATCCATGGTCTTGGGAATTTGTTCGATAGTGACATGCTGTTTATATGGTGTTCCGGGAATCATTTGCGGAATTATTGCCTGCATTTTTGCAAAAAAAGAAAACGATCTGGGTCATGCCAACAGTTTTACGAAGGCGGGTATGATCTGTGGTATTATCGGTATTATTTTGAGTGCATTGATGTTGATTTATTTAGTTGTAGTAGTGATGATTATTGGTGTATCAACCCCAATGATGTATAACTATACATTCTAATTGATAAAAATACCAGATAGAAGGTGACATCCTGTGGGATGTCACTTTTGTGTTGCAGAGGGCCCGCAGGGACCTGCCAGAATAGGAGTCTATATGAATCTTTATGAATTTCTTTTACAATACCGGGACAGCGGACGGCTTCCCATGCACATGCCGGGGCATAAGAGACAGCCTCCTTTTTCTATGGAGGATCCTTACGGACTGGATGTGACGGAGGTGGAGGGGACGGACAACCTTCACCACCCGGAGGGACGGATACGCCGGCTGATGGATCAGATGCGGAAAATGTATGGAACCAGAGAAAGTTATCTTCTGGTAAATGGCAGTACCTGCGGAATATTGGCGGCCATGTCGGCGTGCTGCCAAAAAGGAGACAAGGTTCTGGTGGCCAGAAACTGCCACCGGTCGGTGTACCACGGGATCTATCTGCTGGGACTGGAGCCGGTGTATCTGCAGCCAGAGACTGATCCCCAGACGGGAGCGGCGCTGCAGTGTCCGCCGGAAGAGGTGGAAAAGGCATTAGAAACTCATGAAAATGCGGCTTGCGTCATCCTTACTTCCCCTACTTATGAAGGGGTAGTGTCGGAAGTGGGCAAAATAGCAGAAATAGTCCACCGATATCAGATCCCCCTTGTAGTGGACGAGGCTCATGGCGCTCATCTGAACTGGATGAGGGGATGGAAAACTGCTATGGAGGAAGGGGCAGATCTGGTGATTGAAAGCCTTCATAAAACACTGCCGGCCCTGACCCAGACAGCAGTGCTGCACCAGTGCAGTGACCGGGTAGCGGCAGAGAAGATCCGGCGTTATCTGGATATTTACGAAACAAGCAGCCCATCTTATGTATTGATGGCCAGTGTGGCACAGTGCATGGACTGGCTGGAACAGGAAGGGAAGCCGGCTTTTTGCGCCTATGTGGAAAGGCTTGAGCGATTTTATGAAGAGGCAAAGAGGTGGCGGCATCTGTCCCTGTGGCATCACCGGCTCAAGGAACCGGGAAAACTTGTGATCTATACCGGAAAAGCGGACATCTCGGCCACAGAACTTGCAGAAAGACTGCGAAATTCGTATAATATAGAAGTAGAGATGGTGGCCGCAGAGTATGTGCTGGCCATGACGACGGTGGCAGACACGGATGCATCTCTGGAGCGGCTGATGCAGGCACTTTCCGACATGGATAAAACCCTTTCTGAAAGGAAACCTGACCTGCATCCCACAGCCTCCGGACTGCCACAGAAAAAATATTCTTCTTATGAGGCCATGAATGGTCTCTGGGAGGAAGTGCCGATAGAAAAGGCAGCCGGCAGAGTGTCGGCAGAGTACATTATGGTGTACCCGCCTGGCATCCCGTTTGTAGTGCCGGGAGAGGTGATCGATCCCCCGGTGCTGGCACAGATTGCTGAGGCGAAAGAAAAACGATTAAACCTGACAGGACCGGCGGACGATACGGTGTCAAACCTGCGGGTGTTGAAAGAGTAAAGGAGTCACGATCGTGGGCAGATTATATATTTTTATGGGAAAAAGTGCAGCCGGAAAGGATACGCTGTTTCAGAAGATATTGGAAGAAGATCCGGCCTTAAAGCAGGTAGTCCCATATACGACCAGACCGGTAAGACAGGGAGAAAAAGAGGGCGTGGCCTATCATTTTGTCAGTGAGGATACCATGAATGACATGTGGCAGCAGGGCAGAGTTATCGAGTGCCGGTGCTACGAGACGGTACAGGGTCCCTGGTATTATTTTACCGCGGACGACGGGCAGATCGACTTTGAGCAGGGAGACTGCTGTATGATCTCTACTCTGGAGGGGTATGAGAAGATCCGGGATTACTACGGAAAAGACAAGGTAGTTCCGGTTTATATTGCAGTGGATGATTTCCTTCGGATGGAGCGGAGCCTCTCCCGGGAAAAAGAGCAGCCGTCACCCTGCGTGGCAGAGGTGTGCCGGCGCTTTCTGGCGGATGAGGAAGATTTTTCCGGGGAAAAACTGAGGACACTGGAAATCACAGACTGGATAGATAATACGGACCTTTCTGTGGCCCTGGAGCAAATCCGCAGCCTGCTAAAAAAAGGTAGATAAAATACCGGAAGCATGGTAAGATAGAAAGAGCGGAAGAAATGGGTTTTATCAGTAGTTTTGGAACAAGGAGGAGCTTATGGATATTCGGATCGATCCTATGCAGCAGGTAAATCAGACCAGTGGTACGCAGAAAAATCAGGCCCCTGCGGAAGATTTTAAATTTACACTCATGAGTTCCATTGAAGAGGATGGCCTGGCGGCCAGACTGCAGGTCATGATGGAAGAAATCACCATGCAGGGAAAAAAACTGGGGAAACACATGGATGTGCGGGATATGAAGCATTACCGCAAGCTGATCAAAGAGTTTATGAATGAAATTGTAAACCGTTCCCACAAGTTCAGCCGTGAGAATTTTCTGGACCGGAGAGGACGACACCGGGTGTACGGAATGATCAAACGGGTGGATGAAGTGCTGGATGAACTGGCGGGAGAGCTGATCAAAGATGAAAAAGATGCCATTGCGATCTTGGACAAGGTAGACGAGATCCGTGGCTTATTGTTAGATATAATCACATAAAAAGGTGGCGATACATTATGTTGAAATTTTCAGAAATCGTGGGACATGAACAGATCAAAGATCATTTGCAGACGGCAGTCAGAGAAAACAAGCCGTTTCACGCATATATATTTCAGGGAGAGACCGGTGTAGGAAAAGAGAATATGGCAAAGACATTTGCAGCGGCACTGCAGTGTCAGAACCAGGGAGAAAAGCCTTGTGGAGAGTGCGTTTCCTGTCACCAGTTTGAGTCAGGCAACCAGCCGGATGTGATCTGGGTGCAGCATGAGAAGGCTAATCTCATAACGGTCAGTGAGATCCGGGAACAGGTCTGCAACACAATGGATATCAAGCCATTTGCCAGCCCTTACAAAATATATATTGTCCCGGAAGCAGAAAAAATGAACGAGCAGGCTCAGAATGCGCTGTTAAAGACTATCGAGGAGCCGCCGGAGTATGGAGTAGTGATCCTGTTGACCAGCAATATTACAGCACTGCTTCCAACTATCCAGTCCCGTTGTCTGATCATGGAATTTCGCCCATTGAGCAATTCTATCGTAGAAGAGTTTTTGAGAACCCAGGGCCAGGTGCCGGATTATCTGGCTAAGGCCAGTGCGGCGTTCGCCCAGGGAAATCTGGGAAAGGCAATGCGCTATGCCAAGTCGGAAGACTTTATTGAGACCAAAGACATGATCCTGCATCTTCTCAGACATGTGCAGGATATGACGGTCAGTGATATGTTAGAAAACATTAAAGAACTGGGAACCAGAAAGGATGAAGTCAGGGATTATATTGATCTGATGGAGTTGTGGTACCGGGATGTGCTGATTTTTAAGGCAACGAAAAATATAAACCAGTTGATCTTTCAGGATGAGTCAACCAATATAG
>JAXDTV010000035.1:0-12972 GCA_034089785.1 Eubacterium sp. | reverse complement strand
ACGCAGACAGCATGGATCAGGAGCTGGAGCGGTTGAAGAAAAGTGAGAAAGCACTGAAAGAAGAAGTTCTGGAGAAAGATGCCAGGATTAAAGAACTAGAGGCCTTATTAGCTTCCAAGCAGTAACTATTTACCAAACATTTTAAGTCCTTGACTGCATAAACAAATAAAAAGTTTGTTTGTAATGGGAAAAATCATATTTTCCCATTACAGACAAACTTTTTTTACGTCTCGTTAAAAATCAGGAAAAAAGTTGGAACGAGCCTCTGAGACACTTAGTTTATGTAAAGATTGCAACAAACCGCCAACGGTGTTATAATGACTCTATGGCGAAAAAATCGGATGAGAAATGCCGCCCTGCATGAACAGAGGGCGATACAACTTACATGAGGGAGGACGGAAAATGGCACGCAAATGCAGCGCCATGCGCGCGGAAAAAGAAGCTGGCGGTTTTGCCAGAGCAAAGAAAAACATCGTGATACAGTACCAGGGCAGAGAGCGTTCAGAGCAGAATCTGATGGATCTGATCAAGGAAGATATCGTACGACAGGGAGTAGCGGAAGCAGACATTACAGAGGTAAATGTATATATCAAGCCAGAAGAAGAGAAAGTCTTTTATGTGGTGAACAAAGAGATAAACGGAGAGATTGCTTTTTAGCAGACTTACCACCGGACAGAGAATTTCAGAATGGAGGAAAAAGATATGGCAGTTACTTATGTAGTTGCGAACCAGAAAGGCGGCATTGGCAAGACTACCACAGCCACCACACTGGCAGGAATTTTAGGGAAGAAAGGGAAAACGCTCTTGATCGATGCGGATCCACAGGGAAACAGTTCCAGTACATATCAGGCAGTGATCGAGGATCAGGCCACTTTGTATGATGTTATGGTAGATTCGGACAAACTTCCTATTGAGGATGCGATCCAGCAGCTGGAAAACGGAGACATTGTAGCATCTGACCCGTTGCTGAGCAAGGCAGAGAAGATGTTAGATGGCGATGTGGAAGGTTTGTACCGTTTGAAAGACGCCATTGATGAATTAGATGGATACGATTATCTGGTGATCGATACGGCGCCATCCTTAAATGTAATTTTGTACAACTGCCTGATCGCAGCAGATCAGGTTATCATACCGGTGACGGCAGATGCATATTCCATGCAGGGACTGAATCAGTTGTATGACACGATCCGGGCCGTCCAGAGAAGACAGAATCCGGCACTCAAAGTAGCGGGACTTCTGCTGGTAAAATTTTCAGGCCGTTCCAATTTGGAAAGACGAGTAGAAGAAGAGTTAAAAACTGCCGCAGAGCAGATGGGGACACGGGTGTTTGAGACAAAGATCCGTGAATGTGTGAAAACAAAAGAAGCACAGAAAAATAAAAAACTGCTGGTGGATTACGCACCAAACTGTACTACCATGCAGGATTACGAAGCTTTTGTAGAAGAGTTACTGTAAGAAAATGATTACAGAGGAAAAAAGAGGTGAGGCGAATGACAGAGGAGCAATTCTGGGGTGGATTAGGTGCTTATCAGGAGCAGATTTTAAATATCATAACAAACCTTTCATCCAAAACATATGTGGGGATTGTGAACTTGAAAAACAAGCAGACATGGTGGTCCCAGCGTGTGGTTGACTTTTTTGGACTGGAAAAAAGTGTATTTGATTATGCCATGGAGAAATCCACGGTAAAAGTGCATCCGGATGACCGTGAAAAGTACCTGAAAGGATTTTCGGACAGAATGCAGGGAAAGCATCTGAATGAACGATTTGAGTATCGTCTGATGACAGGAAAGTACACCTGCAGTCTTTTCTCTGCCTATGGACAGATTGTTCGGGATGAGCAGGGAGAGCCTGTTTTATTTGTACTGGTGGCGGAGAACCATGGTATATCGGATGAGATTGATTCCGTAACCGGTCTCTACAGCGAAGAGATGTTTGATGAACATATTAACGATATGATACAGCGGAAGGTTTCGGCCGCCATACTGAAAGTGGGGATCGAGCAGTTCAGCCGTATCAATGTTTTGTATGGAGTGGAATATGCCAACAGAGTATTGTCCGAAGTGACATATCTTCTGCGCTGTGTGGCGGCAGACCAGGGATTTGTGTACCGCCTGTCAGGAGCTAAGTTTGCCTTGGTATTCAAGCGGAAAACTAAAGAACAGATGCAGACGATCTACCACTTTATACAGGACAGTCTGTCAGACAGATTGTATATAAATGATAAAAAAGTACCCCTCAGGATTGCGGGAGGTGCGTTTATACTGGAAAACTATGCCATGGATGCCATTGCTGTCCGCGGCCGGCTGACCTATGCCATGAACCATTCCAGACATAAGCACCATGGAGAACTGGTTGTTTATAACGATGAGATTGACAGCAATATGCATGACAATCTGGAACTGATCAGTGTGATCCACCGGGATGCCATTGAAAAGAGAGAAGGATTTTTCCTTTGCTATCAGCCGATCGCCGATACGAAGGACGGAGAGATACGAGGCATGGAAGCACTGCTTCGCTGGCGGAAGGAACCATACGGTGTGGTGCCGCCGGGAGTATTTATTGAATGGTTGGAAGAGGATCCGTGTATTTTTGATCTGGGCAACTGGATCATCTCACAGGCCCTGCGGGATCTGAAAGAGATTTCCAAAGAAAGACCGGACTTTTTCGTAAATGTAAATATTTCAGCAGGTCAGATCGAGAGAAAAGAGTTTCGTGAAACGGTATTGTGGCTGCTGAAAAAATCAGGATTAAAACCGGAGCAGTTTTGTATGGAATTGACCGAGCGGTGCCGTGAACTGGATGTTAATTTCCTGAAACAGGAAATCGACTTTTTCAAGTCCAAGGGCATCAAAGTGGCTATGGATGACTTTGGAACCGGAAACGCCTCTCTTGCTCTGGCACTGGATCTGCCGGTAGATGAGTTAAAGATCGATATGTCATTTGTCCGGGGCATCCAGGAAAAACCAATGAAGCAGGCCATGGTACAGTCCATCGTCTCTTTTGCCAAAAATACAGAAAAAGAGACCTGTATTGAAGGCGTGGAGGACAAGGTATTACTGGATTATCTGAAAAAATACAATGCTACCTGGCATCAGGGCTATTATTATTCCAGGCCGATACCGTTTGATGAGTTTAAGACATTACTGCACAATTCAGAAGAAAAACAACCCAGTTAAGGAGGAAATTGTATGAGCAAAGTAACCATCTCAGAAGCAATTCGTTACATCGGATGTGACGATCACGATATAGACTTGTTTGAAAGTCAGTATGAAGTGCCAAATGGGGTTTCATACAATTCCTACCTGATCGTGGATGATAAGATTGCTATTATGGATACGGCAGACCAGCGGGTTAGCAGCCAGTGGTTTGCGAATCTGGAAGAACAGCTGCAGGGAAGAACACCGGATTATCTGGTAGTATCCCATATGGAGCCGGATCATGCGGCCAATATATCAGCTGTCTGTGAAAAGTATAAAGACCTTCAGATCGTAACCAACGGAAAGACAAAGAATATGCTGCCGCAGTTTTTTGAGACAGATTATTCATCCCGTGTATTGGAAGTAAAAGAAGGTGACACACTGGAATTGGGAACCCATACCCTTACCTTTATCATGGCGCCGATGGTTCACTGGCCGGAGGTTATGGTAGAGTATGAAAGCCGGGAAAAAGTGCTGTTTTCAGCGGATGGTTTCGGAAAGTTCGGAACTTTGGATACAGAGGAAGACTGGGACTGCGAGGCACGTCGCTATTACATGAATATTGTTGGAAAATACGGCATGCAGGTACAGGCTTTGTTAAAAAAAGCAGCGGCGCTGGATATTGAGAAGATCTGTCCGCTTCATGGACCGGTCCTTCAGGAAAATCTGGAACATTATATTGGAAAATACCAGATCTGGTCCAGTTATGAACCGGAAAATGAAGGGGTTACCATTGCTTACGCTTCGATCCATGGAAATACGGCAGAGGCTGCTAAGAAAATGGCTGAGATCCTGGAGCAGAAGGGACAGAAAGTATCGGTGTTTGATCTGAGCAGAGACGACATGGCAGAGGCCATAGAAGATGCGTTCCGCTATGACAAATTGATCCTGGCAGCTGCTACCTATGATGCGGCACTGTTCCCGCCAATGGAAGATTTTCTGTATCATCTTAAGATCAAAAACTATCAGAAGCGAAAGATCGGTCTGATCGAAAATGGAAGCTGGGCGCCGATGGCAGCAAAGCAGATGAAAGCTTATGCAGAGAACTTCAAACAGTGTGAAGTGGTAGAACCGGTGGTTACGATTCGCTCTACGATGAATGAAGACACCGTTGCAACGATGAATAAACTGGCGGATGCGATACTCGCCTAAGGAAAGGTTAAAATTGGAATGATGAAGAATTGGACACATAGAATAAGAATAATTGTGGGATGTATGCTGCTTTTACTGGCAGTGGGAATGAGTTTCCCAGTAACGGACCGGGCAGCACAGGATTTTATAGTAGGTTTTGACGCAGAATTTCCACCATACGGATATATGGACAATGGTGAATATGTAGGATTTGACCTGGATCTGGCACAGGAGGTGTGCCAGCGGAGAGGATGGAATCTGATCAAAAGACCTATTAACTGGGATGCGAAAGATGCAGAGTTGTCATCAGGAACGATTTCCTGTATCTGGAACGGTTTTACCATGAATGGCCGTGAAAATGATTATACATGGTCCGAGGCTTATGTGGACAATTCACAGGTGGTACTTGTAAAAAAAGGTTCTTCCATTCATTCCCTGTCGGATCTTGCAGGCAAGATCCTGGTTGTGCAGACAGATTCCTCTGCCCTGGCAGCCCTGACGGGAGAGGATGCCACTGAGGAAAATAAAAAACTGCGGGCATCATTAGGTGAACTGCAGCAGGTAAAAGATTATAATACAGCCATTATGAATCTGGAAAGCGGCATGGTAGATGCTATTGCGCTGGATATCGGCGTGGCCAATTATCAGTTAGAAGGAAAAGAAGATAAACTGGAAATGCTTTCGGAGCGTTTGTCCTCTGAGAATTATGGAATTGGTTTTAAAAAGGGCAATACAAAACTGAGAGATGAAGTACAGACAACCATAAATGAGATGGTAGAGGATGGAACTTTTGCCCAGATTGCGGCGAAGTGGAAACTGACAGACAGCGTCTGCCTGAAACCGTCAGGGGCAAAGAGTGCCTCAGCGGCTGCGGTAACAGCGACCGGTGCCTCAGTGACTGGAACAACAGGAGGATCCTCGAAAAGTGTCTGGAAGACTATCGGCCAGTTGGGAGAGGGCATGGGCGCGTCCCTGGCCATCTTTGTACTGACTTTGGTATTCTCACTGCCACTGGGACTGCTGCTTTGCGTACTTAGAATGTCCCGATTCCGTATTTTACAGTGGATTGCCAGGATCTATATATCCATTATGAGAGGAACACCGTTGATGCTGCAGCTTTTGGTTGTATTGTTTGCACCATATTATGTGTTTGGTATTCCGCTCTCCTTCTCTTATCGTTTTTATGCGGTGATCATTGGATTCTCACTGAACTATGCGGCATACTTTGCAGAGATTTACCGTTCCGGTTTTCAGGGAATCCCGGTGGGACAGAGAGAAGCAGCGATGCTGCTTGGATATGGAAGAAGACATACTTATTTCCGGATCCTTTTCCCACAGATGGTGAAGAGAGTGCTGCCGCCTGTTACCAATGAGGTGATCACGCTGGTAAAAGATACTTCTTTGGCATATGTGGTTTCCTTTACCGAGATGTTTTATATTGGACAGCAGCTTTCAGCGGCGCAGAAGTCATTGCTTCCGTTGTTTATAGCAGGTGCGTTCTATTATATTTTTAACTTTGTCATTGCCTTTATCATGGAAAAAGTTGAAAAGAAATTTAATTATTATCAGTAGAACAGCAAAAAACGGAGGTTATATATGAGTATTTTAGAATTAAAGAACATTCGTAAGAGTTTTGACAATAAAGTAGTGTTAGATGGCATTGACCTGACTGTGGATCAGGGAGAAGTGGTGTCGATCCTGGGGCCATCCGGTTCGGGTAAATCCACTCTTTTGAGATGTGCAACCTTCCTGGAGACAGCCGATGGCGGAAGCATTGCTTATAAGGACCGGGAAGTAGTAAAAATGGATGAACAGGGGAATGCCCTGTACGGAAGCAAGGCGGATATCCGGTGGGCCAGCGGCCAGTTCGGTCTGGTGTTTCAGAATTTTAACCTGTTTCCACATTTTAATGTGTTAAAAAATGTGTCGGATGCACCGATCATTAATCAGAAAAGAAAAAAAGAAGAGGTGTATGAGGAAGTTCGTACTTTGTTGAAGAAAGTAGGTCTGGAGGGCAGAGAAGAAGCCTATCCGTGTGAACTGTCCGGTGGACAGCAGCAGCGTGTGGCCATAGCCAGAGCACTGGCCATGAAGCCTTCTATGCTGTATTTTGACGAACCTACTTCCGCACTGGATCCGGAGATCACAGCGGAGATTCTGCGGCTGTTGAAGCAGCTGGCGGCAGAAAAAATGACAATGGTGATCGTGACCCATGAGATCGATTTTGCCAGAGCGGTTTCTGACCGGGTTGTGTTTATGGATAAAGGTGTGGTAGTTGAGACCGGTACACCGGAAGAGGTTATCGATCATCCAAAGAATGAGCGGACAAAGGCATTTTTGAAGAAACTGCATGTATAAGATGGAGGATAAAATGGGAAACAGACATATGACCAGCCGTCAGGCAGTTATTTTGGCAGGGGCATTGGCCGCTGTGATATTGATTCTTTTGATCCCGGTATGGCGTGGCGTGGCATGGAGCGATGAAGTCATAGAAGATAATTCGCAGCAGCCCGCTACGAAAGTGGCAGTGGAGGCCAAACCGGAAGACAGCGAAGACACAGCCAGTGGCGGTGCAGTAAGAGCAGTGGCTCAGGTTAGCAGTGGAAGTTCCATTGATGCGTTTATTGATACAACAGGAAAGACGTTAGCAGACCGGGTTGCTTTGCCGGAAGGATATGAGCAGGATGCCGAAGAGGAAGAACTGGCGCAGTATCTGAGGGATTATCCGGTTTCTAAAAAGACGAAAATAAAATATTACACAGGAAGAACAAAGAGTGTCTCAGGAGAGGCAGTGGCTGTTTTGAAACTTCCGATGGAAGAGGTAAATCTCCAGCAGCAGACCGCATCCGTGCAGAGAATGTACGGGGAGTATTTCTGGAGCAAAGGAGAGTACGACCGTATCAAATTTACCGTGTCCGGAACACAGGTGCAGTTTGCAAATGAAGGACAGGAGGCCGGCACCTATGAGGACTTTGTGAAGTTTTTACAGCAGAAAGTATATCCGGCCAGTGGATACCGCAGTCTGCTGAAAGACTGTAAATCCGTGAAGTTAAGCAAGATAAAGCCGGGAGATGTGTGGATACAGAATGGATCGGTCGTCATGGTGGTAGATGTGTGTGTCAATGCCAAGGGCAAAAAAGCGTTTTTGCTTGCTCAGGGAGGCAGCCCGGCACAGCAGTTCCATGTGATCCTGAATCCGCTGCATCCGGAAGATCCATGGTATTATCAGAAAGAGATCAAGACGATAATGAAGACGCCGACCGCAGTCTTTAGTAAGGAAAGTCTGTACAGACCTCAGTATTGAAAGGGTTCATGATTTGGACACAAATACAACACAGGCAATTCATTTTTATCCTGTAGAATGGTACTCGTAAACAAGAAAAGGGGCGGACTTTGATCCCCCGGAATGGAGGGTTACCATATGAAAAAGACAGGAATGATTAAATTATACACAGGACTTTTGTTGTGCATGGCATGTGCAGGACTGACAGCATGCGGCAGTTCCGATGGAACTACAAAGACAAGCGGAAGACTGACGGCTATTTCGGAAACACAGATCCAGATTGAGAAAATGACCGGTGATCCGGGGCAGAACGGCCCGGCCAGTGGTGGAGCCATTGGCGAAGGAAAACCAGCCAGCGGCCCGGCAATCCAGGGCGATGATAAAAAGAAAGGCCCTGTCAGTGGCGGAGCAGTAGGCGAAAAACCGGATGGTACACCGCCGGCAGATGCGAAAGGAAACGGAAACGGTAAAGAAAACGGAAAACCGGATGGCACCCCACCGGCAGGAAACGGACAGAATTCTTCTCAGTCTCAGGGTGAAAGCAAAACTTATAAGATCGACAGTGATACAAAGATCTACAAGGAAGACGGTGGAGAAAAGACCGAGATTTCCATTGATGATGTGGAACTTGGTTCTATGATATCCATAGAGGCGGATGGAGAAGAAGCAGATTCTATTATCGTGAAGAATGCAAAATAAAAAAAGAACTACGCTTTGTGGCAGAACGCTGCAAAGCGTAGTTTTTTATGTACAAAAATTTATTTTGTAAGTTCTGGTTCTTCCAGAATGGAAGTACAATGCGGGCAGCGGGTGGCTTTGATGGTGATCTCGCTGCAGCAGTACGGACATACTTTGGTTGTAGGTACTTCCGGCTCGTCTTTTTTCCGGCCAAGATTGGAAAGGGCGTTCATTGCTTTTACTAAAAGGAAGATAGCAAAGGCCATGATCACGAAATTTAAGATCGCTGTGATAAAAGCACCGTAGCGGATATCCACACCTCGCAGGACAAAGACTTTCTGGGAAAAATCCACTTTCCCGATCAGGCCGATCAAAGGCATGATGATGTCGTTTACCAGAGAATTAATGATCGTCTGGAAAGCAGCACCGATGATGACACCGACAGCCAGATCCATTACATTGCCCCGCATGGCAAATTCTTTAAATTCCTGTAAAAATTTTCTCATGTTTCTTCTCCTTTTTCTCTTTTTTGTGGCAAAATGTGGACTTTCAGGAAGAAAGGCTGGCAGCCGGTCCTTCCTGGCGGGCTGGCAGGGCGGTTTCATAAGTTGTGTGGGAAGAATCTTTTTCCCGGCCCTGTACCAGCAGGCGGTTGTCCCTAGTTACCACTATTTTTATCGGCGTAAATCCGTCTTCCACATAGGGTTCCAGGGAAAAAACTTTGTTAAACTGGGCGTCTCCGCACTTCCCGGCGAACAGAGTCCGGTTCCGCAGCAGGTACAGAGTATCATTCTGCCGGCACATCGGAAGGGTGTCATTTTTTTGTGCAGGTGTCAGGAGAGGGTATTGTAAAAGAGTGTCTCCGGTGCGCCAGTTGATGTCCTGAAATAAAAGCAGGTTCTTCTGTGACTGAAAGATCTGGACGAGAAAATGACAGTCATACAAAAGAGAAGAGTCTGCCTGTCCTTTCAGCGTAGTCTGTCCCAGCTGCTGATATTCTATCAGATTATAAAGAGAGACAGAGCGGTCTTTATAGACAAGGGCCATGGCAGAGCCGGAGAACAAGAGCTGCTGCACAGGAGAGGCAGGTGCCGGAGAAAGGGGCAGTTTTTTCGCTTTTTTCCGGGAAGAAAAACGGTAGACGCAGTGCTTTTTCCCATGAGTGGCGGCAGCATATAAAGTCCCCTGATCGTCAAACTGGAAGGTGCGGTAGGAAGTGCCGGAAGGAGACTTGATGCGGAAGACCGGGGAGGAATCCGGGACACCCTGTCTGACAGTGAAAAAAAGTGTGTAACCGTGAGACGCCTTTTTTACAGAATAAACCTCGTCTGTTCCGGGATCATACAGCAGAGAAAGACGGCCGGTGTGCTTGTCCACCGAGAGCGTTTTGGCCGCCGGGGACGGATCTGGGGAAGGAGTTGCCTGTGGTGGCGACTCTGCTCCGCAGGCAGTTAAAGCAAGGACACAGAGGCAGCAAAGTATTTTTTTCATATACATGATTCATATCTCCCTTTTTGGAAGCCAGAGGCATTCCTGATTCTTTTTATATTTACTAATATATTCCGGTGCCCGGGCAAATATGATTTTATGGCAAATATAGTTGTTGAAGTCGGGGTTCCATGGTAAGATAGAAAGAGAAATTCAGTAAATAAGGAGAGATTTGAGTATGCAGCAGGAAAATTATTATATAAAAAATCCGATCATGAAATCGGCTATGCGGATCCTTTCATGGATCTTGTTATTTCTGGGAGCATTTTCCATGGCACAGGCGGTTATGATCTTTGTGAATGAGGTGAATCTGGGACAGGTGTCTATCCCGGTAGTCATTGTGTTTTTGTTCCTCACTCCCTTTATGCTGCTGGCGGCATGGTTTGCAGCCTTTGGTGTACATAAGACGGCTCAGGGGCAGAATGGCGGCGGCTCCCTCGTTCTTGCTTATGCCATGTTGATCCTAGCATCGGTGGACAATCTTGTATACATACCGATTCATTATGGATCGGATACAGCTACCAGTTTTTTTATTCTGGGAGGGATTGAGTTAGTGGCAGTGGTCTTGTTGTTTTTGTATTTTCAGGGCATAGGGGCCAAGGCCATGGCGTTGTTTGCCTCCGTTATGCTTGTGTTGAGTTTTGGACTGGAGCTGATTGATGCCCTGCGCTACACATCGGAAGTGGGCCTGGATCTGTATGTGATCTATAATCTGGTAAAAAAAGTGATGAATGAACTGTTTGCCGTGATCTCCATTCTTTTTGTGGCAGGTTTAGAGGCAAATTTTATTAAAAAAGTAAAGTGAGGAGAAAATGTATGAAGTTCCATTGTAAAAACGAGTTATCACTGCTTTCCTTTGACGAGGCAGTGGTAAAAGAATTTAAAATAGAAAAAGATACAATACAAATGCAGTTTAGTGGCGGTGTGGTAAAGGCGGATAACTCCCAGAACGGCCGTTTCCAGGATATGTTCTGCGGTGAGATCACCCTGTGGCTGCATCAGGCAAAACTGGTAAAGATCGTCAAAGAGGGCATGAAATATTATGATGCCAACGGCGTACTGCAGGAAGAAATCCCCAATGAGGATGTGCCGGTGCCGGCTCAGGACGCCGTCCTCGCCAGAGTGGCAGGAGGAACCGTATTTACCACAGTGGAAGCACAAGTATCCCAGGGAAAAGGCCTGGAACTGGGAATCGACATCCCGAAGGAAGAGGATCCGGAAGAAGTGGATACTTACTGGCTCTGCATGGTGTATGAGGAAGAGGAAGCGGGATGGGAGAGATACTGCTCTCCGGTGGATGAATAATGGAATTAAGAGTATTGCGGTATTTTCTGACGGTTGCCAGAGAACAGAGTTTTACCAGAGCGGCCAGCCGGCTTCACATTACCCAGCCTACCCTTTCCAGGCAGCTGGCGGCGCTGGAAGAGGAACTGGGAACGGTTTTATTTGACCGGGGCGGCAGACATATTACTCTGACGGATGAAGGACTTTTGCTAAAACGGCGGGCGTTGGAGATTTTGGATCTGGAAGATAAGATTTTGGAAGAATTTCACGCAGACGAAAGTGAGATAGAAGGGATCATTCACATCGGATGCGGCGAATTTGCGGCGGTGGAAACACTGGCAGAAATTCTGGGACAGTATAAGAAACAGTACCCTCTGGTGCAGATTGCCCTGCACACAGGAACGGCAGATACCATCCTGTCCAAAATGAACCAGGGGCTCATCGACCTTGGTCTTTTTATGGAGCCGGTAAATACAGAAGAACTGGAATATATAAGGATCCGGGAAAGTGACCAGTGGGTGGCAGGAATGAGGCCGGAGGATCCACTGGCAGAAAAGGAATTTATCACAAAGGAAGATCTCATGGGAAAACCTCTTATCCTGCCGGAGCGGCTGGGAGTACAGAGCGAACTGGCCAACTGGTTTGGAGAGGATTTTCAGAAATTAAATATTGCGTATACCAGTAGTCTGGGAACCAACGCAGGAATCCTGGCGGTCCATGAACTGGGGTATCCGGTTTCTATTGAGGGGGCAGCCAGATACTGGCGCAACGATCTGCTGGTGCAGAAAAAACTGTATCCGGAGATCAAGGCAGGCACTATTATAGCGTGGCGCAGAAATATTCCCTATTCGGTGGCAGTGAAACGGCTGATTCAAAATATCAATGCCTTCGAGGCATAAAAATGTATTCCATATAAGTATTAGTAATATTCATACATTGGCTCTATAATGATAGCAGATGATAAAAAAGATAAGGAGGCAATTGTTATGAGTAAGAGATTAGTTGCATTTTTCAGTGCCAGCGGCAATACGAAAAAGACTGCCCAGACACTGGCAGAAGCAGCAGGGGCAGATCTGTATGAGATCACACCGAGAGTGGCGTATACCAGTGCAGATCTGAACTGGATGGATAAAAAGTCAAGAAGCAGTGTAGAGATGAAGGACAAAAAAATCCGGCCGGAACTGGGGGGAGAAAGCCTTGACATTGCCCCATATGATGAGATCGTGCTGGGCTTCCCAATCTGGTGGTATGTAGCACCAACCATCATTAACACCTTTTTGGAAGCACATGATTTTACCGGCAAGACCATCCGTCTGTTTGCTACCTCTGGCGGCAGCGGTTTTGGCAACACAGTGAAAGAACTGGAGCCATCGGCACCGGGAGCCACTTTTATAGAAGGCAAGGTACTGAATCAGGCAGGAAAATCGGAAATTGAAAACTGGATCAAAACATGGTAGGAGGTCAGAAAAGATGGCAAAGATCGTACAGACAGCAGGACGCAACGCATTAGGTGAATTTGCACCGGAGTTTGCACACTTTAATGATGATGTTCTTTTTGGTGAGAACTGGAACAATCAGGACATAGATGTAAAGACAAGAAGTATCATAACTGTTGTGGCATTGATGGCACAGGGAATCACGGATTCTTCCTTGAAATTCCACTTGCAGAATGCCAAGGATCACGGCGTATCCCAGAAAGAGATAGCAGCAGTTATCACCCATGTGGGATTTTACGCAGGATGGCCAAAAGCCTGGGCTGTCTTTAACCTGGCACATCCACCATGCAAAAAGCGGTGGCGGACAGATTCTTGTGTGCGTGGCAGGAAGAGGTATTTACCAGGAAGAAGGAAAAGAAGCGGTGGAGATGAAACCGGGAGACTGCATCAACATACCGGCTGAAGTAAAACA
>JAXDTV010000030.1:0-25241 GCA_034089785.1 Eubacterium sp. | reverse complement strand
TGCTACATTTTCGCCTTCTGCCGTAAAGGTCATGGTCATATCTCTGGACATCAATTCGTTAGCCTGTTTCAGGAAAACGCCTTTGTACACATGGCCGCTGCCCAGATCCAGCGTAATTTTGCTTCCATCCTTTTTCCATGTACCATGGTATTCTCCGGTTACCGTTCCGTCCGATTTCAGGGTAATGGTGTCTGCCGCCTTTTTCGTAAATTCAACCTCATAAGAAAAATCAGTCTCATACATTCCCACTGCCACAGTCTGCTGCCCCTGGATCTTTCTGGTACTTTCTGTCTTTCCTACAATACCAAACTGCCTGTCACCTACTACATTGTAGGAACTGGTAGGCTCATGGTATATAAACTCATAGGTGCCGGCCATATCTTCCATCGTATATCCTTCCTGGGACAAAGTCTCTCCGGAATATTCATATGGCGCCGCTACCAGCCAGCCATTGTCATTTTCAAATATCTGATGCACCCGGATCTGATGGCCTTCGTTGGTGCCGCTGTCAGACTGAAAACGAGTGTGGTACACAAGATACATTTTTCCGTCATCATCTACCATGGCTGAATTATGTCCCTGGGCCACTTCTACCGTGCCAATCCCTTCCATGTTGTAACTGTCAAAAATACGGTAACCATACCGGGTTTTCTTGATTTCTTCTGCTTTGGTGCGGATAGCGGAAACCCCATTGTCATCCAGATATGGACCGGTCACTTCCTTGGATCGGTATACCCTCATCTGATAACCGCCTTTTGCCTCCAGATTACCATAAGATACAAAGAGGTAATAATAATCTTTTCCTTTTAATATATAAGGTCCCTCTCCCGAGCAGTAAAAACCGCCGGCAATCTTCACACCATAATAAGCATCGGATTCATTTAATTTGGTTTCATATGTCTGACTGTAGTCTCTCAGTCCGGTAGACGGATCCAGTTTGATCTGATAAATACCTGCTGACCAGGAACCATATGTCATATACATATTTCCTTTGTCGTCCGTCTGGATACTTGGATCAATAGCATTGATGCAGGATTCATTGGTGGACTGGTATCTGGAAAGATCGGCTCCTTCTCCCAGTACTTTATACACATCCGTATTGCTCAGATCCATCTTCACTTTAGGATTGTTCATTCCTGAGTATACAACAATGCCCTTGTACTCATACGGTCCCTCAATATTATCTGCCGTCAGAAGACAAATCGAGGAAACCCAGTTGTCACCGTCAATACTCATATACATACACCATTTCTGCATGGTTTCATTCCACACAACATCCGGTGCCCACATACGGCCGCTTAATCCATCGTCCGGATTGGTTGCTTTTTTTGCCCATCCATCCCATGGCTCTTTGAACAGTTTTTTATAATCATCTTTTATGTTTGTATAAACATATTCCCACTGTTTCAGGTCTTTTGACTTGGCACAGGCCAGGTGGGAGCCAAAGACATAGTACATTCCCGTCTTTTTGTCTTTCACAACAGACGGATCATGGACGGACACTCTGTTTATGTAATCATCACCGCTGACTTTGTAATTTCCTGTTTCATTTGTCACTTCTGCCTGCACTTTGTCTGTCTGTCCAAACCAGGCGCTGTTCACTGCCAGAACACACACAAGAAACATGGACAGCAGTTTCTTTATCTTTCTTTTCTTTATGATAAGAAAAACAATAGCTGCTACAAGTAAAACCCCACTGACAATGGATACTGCTAATCCTGTCACGGCCCGCGATGTCATTTTGCCGGAACTGTCCGGTGTTACCTGCACCTGGATCTTCAGCTGCTTTGTTTCACCGGCACCAAGTTTTTTGATCGTTTTTGATGGTTCCCCACTCTTTACCGAAAAATTTCCCGGCAAATTGTAGTGGATATCCACATCCGACACAGCATATGCATTGTTATTTTTCACCGTCAGTGTCATGGCTGCCGTGTCTCCGTCACAATAGGATGTCTGATCCATCTGGGATGAAACAGCAATGCCGCTCATTTCTTTTCCGTTCTCTGTCGTACTTACATAGGACTCCAGTTTGTTTTCATCCTGCTGCCATGTAACGGCGGCCAGTGCCGCCGCTGGTACAGCCAGGGAAAGAAACATTGTTAATGCCAAAACCACCCATAATTTCTTTTTCTGCCTTCTCATCTTTTCCATGGTTTACCTCTTTTTTATGATATTTTCGTGACTTGATAACCGTGGTCTTCGATCACTTTTTTCAGTATATCATCCCCTGTCTCTTCTGACAAGGTTACAATGGCCCTTCCATCGGTATGGCTTACCTTCGCCTCTTCTACCTGAGGCAGTTCTTCCAATGCCTTCTTTACCGTTGCCTCACAGTGTCCACACATCATACCTTTAATTTCAATTATTTTATTCATATTGTCACCTTCCTGTTGAATTTTGATTTCCACTGCCTTTTTATATTTTTTTCTCTTTGGTTTAGACGGGTCTGACCAGTTCAGCCGCAGCGCATTGCTCACAACGCAGAAACTGGATAAACTCATGGCTGCTGCACCAAACATAGGATTTAGCAAAATACCAAATAATGGGTAAAAAACACCGGCGGCCAGTGGGATTCCCAGCACATTGTAGAAAAAGGCCCAGAACAGATTCTCATGGATATTTTTCAAAGTGGACTGGCTCAGCCGCACCGCCTCTACAGCCCCCATAAGGCTGCTCTTCATCAGCACAATATCTGCCGCATCTACCGCCACATCTGTTCCTGCACCGATGGCAATACCAATATCTGCCTGCACCAGTGCCGGCGCATCGTTGATACCGTCTCCAACCATAGCCGTGATTCCCTGTTTTTTCAGCTGACGGATTACCTGTTCTTTTCCATCCGGCAGCACGCCGGCAACCCGGTAATCTACACCTACTTTTTCAGCAATGGCTCTGGCTGTCTTTTCATTATCACCGGTCAGCATAACGGTGGTGATTCCCATTTTTTTCAGTGCTTCAATGGCCTCTTTGCTGTCTTCTTTTACTGTATCTTCTACGCCAAGGATTCCCACCACCCGGTCATTTTTTGCAAATAACAGTGGTGTTTTTCCTTTTTCCGCCATGTGGTCTGCCATTTCCACCAGATCAGACGCCACCTCCATCTGTTCTCTTACAAAGGACAGGCTTCCTCCTAACAGGGTCTGTTCTTTCCAGACTGCCTGTACACCATTTCCCGGAAGTACCTTAAAATCAGTTACAGCGTCAATATCTATTTTTTCGTCTTGTGCCTTTTGCATAACGGCTCTTGCCAGCGGATGTTCACTGCCGGCCTCCAGCGAAGCTGCCAGACGAAGCAGCTGTTCTTCCTCCACTCCCTCTGCCGTATGGATGTCCGTTACCTGAGGCTGTCCCATGGTGATGGTGCCGGTTTTATCCAGTGCAACAATCTGTATCTTTCCTGCCTGCTCCAACGACACTGCATTTTTAAACAGAACACCATGTCTGGCACCTACACCGTTTCCTACCATGATAGCCACCGGTGTTGCCAGTCCCAACGCACATGGGCAGCTGATCACTAACACGGAGATTGCTCTTGCCAGGGAGAATCCAAAGGCATGGCCCGTAAGCACCCAGGCAAGAAAAGTCACAACGGCAATACCTATTACAGTAGGTACAAAAATACCAGAAACCCGGTCTGCCACTTTGGCAATGGGTGCCTTGGTAGCCGCTGCATCCGATACCATTTGAATAATCTGAGACAGCGTCGTGTCTTCTCCCACTCTCTTTGCCCGGCATTTCAGATAACCGGACTGGTTGGTGGTCGCTGCCGAGACCGGATCTCCCTCTTGTTTATCCACCGGTATACTTTCCCCGGTCAGTGCCGCCTCATTGACAGCACTGCTTCCTTCCAGCACAATACCGTCTACCGGAATATTTTCTCCCGGACGCACTGCAAAAACATCACCGATCTGCACGGTCTCAATGGGTACTGTCTCTTCTTTTCCATCCCGGATCAAAACAGCCGTCTGAGGTGCCAGTTTCATAAGGCTTTTCAGGGCATCAGTTGTTTTTCCTTTGGATCTTGCCTCCAACATTTTTCCCAGAGTAATAAGGGTTAATATCATGGCTGCCGACTCAAAATAAAACTCGTTCATATACCTCATGACAGCCTGGTGATCCTGATTCATTACCGCCGTTGTCATAGCAAACAGACTGTAGAGACTGTAGCCAAATGCCGCACTGGCTCCCAGTGCCACCAGCGTATCCATGTTAGGCGCTCCCCGGAACAGACTCTGGTATCCATTGATAAAAAACTTCTGGTTGATGACCATGATCACAATAGTAAGGAGCATCTGTAAAAGCCCCATCATAACATGATTTCCTTCCATAAAGGCAGGCACAGGCCAATTCCACATCATATGCCCCATGGAAAAATACATTAATACCAGCAAAAATACCAGGGAAACCACCAGACGGTTCCTTAGTTTTTTCACTTCTTTGTCTGTCGTATCTTCTCCTGTGGTTTTCTTTTTATCCGCGGATTTTTTCACCACTCCATAGCCGGCTTTTTCTACTGCTGCCGTGATCTCTTCTCTGGTTGCCGTTCCCTCCACGATCATAGAATTGGTCAAAAGGTTTACCGTACATTCCTGCACGCCTTCCAGACTTCCTACCGCCTTTTCAACCCGGCTGCTGCAGGCGGCACAGCTCATACCGGTTATATCAAAGTGTTCCATAACATCATCTCCTGCATCTTATTCTATATCCTGTGGTTTTACCACTTATGATTATTTCATGATCTTGTTCAGTGTCTGGATCAGTTCATCCACGGCACCTTCCTTATCTTCTTTTATATCTCTTGCCACACAGCTTCGGATATGCTCTGCCAGCAATGCTTTGTTAAAACTTTTCAGTGCCGCATTGGCCGCTGCCGCCTGCACTAAAATATCCGGACAGTAACATTCTCTCTCCACCATTCCTTTGATACCACGGATCTGTCCTTCGATCCGGTTCAGACGGTGGATCAGATCTTTATATTCTTTCTCTGACCGGTGCTTTGTCCTGTGACAGCAGCAGTCATCTACTAGTATGTCCTTTGTTTCTTCCTCCATACCTAACCTCCTTTGATTTTTAACCACATTATATACCCCATGGGGGTATATTGCAAGAGATGAAAACGAGAATTTTGTGCAATAAAAAACGATGTATGGTATAATAAGCACTACAGTGTCCTTACCGACAGCATGGCAAAAGATCCTGATGCGGGCTGCAAAGACACTTGCTATCATTTAGAAATGAGGTATAACTATGGAACTTTCCACCAGACATTTTGTCCGGCCAGAAGACTTAAATCATCACGAAACTCTGTACGCCGGCCGGATCTCAGAATGGGTCACAGAAGCCGCTATGATCGGCGTAACACGATTACTGGGAAGCAACGATGGCGTTGTTCTGGCTGCCCTGAATGACATTTCCATCCAAAAGCCTACTGTAGCCGGTGCCATCCTGGATTTTTATATGGAAAAGGGAACCCCCGGCTCCACCAGTATTCCCATTTATATTACGGTAAAACATATGCTGACAGGCGAGATTCACGCCAAAGGAACCGCCATTTTCGTTACCGTGGATGAAAACGGGAAAAAAACTCCCCATCATCTTTCATAAAAAAGGTTCCAGATCTTCGGGAAGAAAGCGCAGCCGCACTTTCCTGCCGATCCTGGAACCTTTTTATTGTCTTTTTCGCACTTTATTGTTTTTTCGTATTTTTTCCAACAGATTATTTTGTCAGAAGCATCATGATCTTGTTACTTCTCTGAATAAACTCTGTCATCTTCTCTGCCGGCAATGGCTGATGGCTGATCATAGCCAGATCATACAACTGCTGACAGAACATCTCTGTCTGCTCATCATCTTTGTGATCAAAAACATACTGAACCAACTCGTTATTCGCATTCAGTACCAGCGTCTGACCCATATCAGACATATCCATACCGCCCATGCCATTCATAGAATACATTTTCATCATATCCTGCATTCTGCGGGTTTCTTCTGAAAGTGTGATCATAGAAGAAAGATTCTCATCTTTCAATTTTTCCACTTTCACTTCCAGATTCTCCTTGCCGGTCGCTTTCTGGAACAACTTTTTCAGAGTCTCTGTCTCGTCCTTCAAAGCTTCCTCATCGGTTTCTTCCTTAAACGCTTCTGTCAGATCTGCATCGATACGCTGGAACCGGACATCATCATCCCCTGCCTCCAACGCAGACACGAATGGCTGGTCAATGTTATGGAGCAGGACAACCGCATTCATATCCTGGTCTTTAAACATTTTGATATACTGGCTCTGCTGCTGCATATCTGTCACATAATAAACAGTCTTTTTCGGTTTTTCTTCCGGCTCTTTGTTATCCTCTTCTGCCTCATCCTCAACCACTTCTGCTACTACCGGTTCCGGAATCGTCTCCAGATATTCAGACAATGTACTGTATTTGCCATCCAGATCTTTAAACAACACATACTCCTTGATCTTCTCTTTGAATTTCTCATCTTTCAGGCATCCAAACTTGATAAACGGACTGATGTCATCCCAGTATTTCTCATAATTTTCACGGTCTGTTTTACACATACCGGTCAACTTGTCTGCCACCTTTTTCGTGATGTAGTCAGAAATCTTTTTAACAAATCCATCATTCTGCAATGCACTTCGGCTTACATTTAACGGCAGATCCGGACAATCGATGACACCTTTTAAAAGCATCAGAAATTCCGGAATTACCTCTTTGATATTATCCGCAATAAATACCTGATTATTGTACAGTTTGATAACGCCTTCTGCATTCTCATACTCCAGATTTACCCGTGGGAAATATAAAATACCCTTTAAGTTAAACGGATAATCCATGTTCAGATGGATCCAGAACAAAGGCTCCTTGTAATCATTAAACACCTTGCGGTAGAATTTTTTATAATCCTCTTCACTGCACTCATTTGGATGTTTGGTCCAAAGTGGCTGTGTATCGCTGACAGATACCGGTCTTTTCACAATCTTTGCCTTCTTAACAGGCTCTTTGTCTTCTTCGCCCTCTTTTGGCTCTTCTGTGATCTCTTCCACAACCGTATCTTCTTCTGTTACTTCCTCCATAGGAATTGTCTCGTATTCCGGCTCGGCACCAGCCTTTGCAAGGAATATCTCCACCGGCATAAAAGAACAATACTTATCCAACACTTCTCTTACCCGGTACTCATTGGCAAATTCATAACTGTCCTCATTCAGATGCAGAATAATTTCTGTTCCCACAGTATCTTTGTCACTGCTGTCCATAGAGAAGGTAAGTCCACCGTCAGACTCCCAGTGTACAGCCTCTGCCCCCTCTTTATAAGAAAGAGTATTGATCTCTGCTGAATCAGACACCATAAACACAGAATAAAATCCCAGTCCAAAATGTCCGATGATCTGCTCATCATTTGCTTTATCCTTGTATTTCTCCAGGAAATCAGCTGCTCCGGAAAATGCGATCTGGTTAATGTACTCTTTTACCTCATCTGCTGTCATTCCCAATCCATTATCACGGATTGTAATGGTTTTGTCTTCCGGACTGACCTCAACTTCGATCTTGCCTTTGTAATCTTCCGGCAGATCTGCCTCTCCGATCAAAGAAAGCTTCTTCAGTTTTGTAATTGCGTCGCAGCCGTTGCTGACAACCTCTCTCAGGAAAATGTCATGGTCTGAATACAGCCATTTTTTGATAATAGGAAAAATATTTTCAGAATTAATAGCCAAATTACCTTGTTCCTGTGTCATGATAAAACCTCCTAAATTTATATTCATTGTAATCACTTTTATGTTCTACAGGAACTATCATAACGCGGTAAAATAAAAAAGTCAAGGAAAATTTAGCACTCATTAGAGTTGAGTGCTAGCAATATTATTTTTCTTAAGAAACGACATGCAGTTTTCATCCCATTCCCTCTGATTTTCCTTATCCAGGGAAAATTCTTTTTGCATATATCCCGTGTAAACCAGCAGTTTTTCACGGTCATATTCCACTCTCATGGCACCTGTATCCCCATTTGCCATGGTATGGCAGAATTCAATTTTCATCTGCAGGGGTGTTTTCGTTCCACGGATCATCATAAAAACAAGAGGCTTTAACTGCTTCCACCGAACCAGTTCTTCTCCCTTTTTTTCTTCCGCTTCATACCACTCATCAAAGTTTTTTCCATCGCAGGAAAATCTGGTAAATGTTGTCACTTCACAGTCCCTGACATGAAATTTATCAAAGACTTCCTGCTGAAACAGGCATGTCATGAACACTTTTACAGACTCTATTTCTAATACGACCATTACGAATAATTCCCTTCTATTTGCTCATACTAAGTTTGTATTCATTAATCAAGTACCGCCACTTACGGCGGCAGAATGGAGGAAGACATCATGCATGTAGATGAACAGACTTACCGTAAAGTAGCCAAACATTGCAGTTCTTACTCAATGAAAGGCAAAAACGCAGCCAAAAACAGATCCGGTGATGCCAGCGTTTCATGCACAACTTGTAAACACTTTGCATCCGACCACCACTGCACCCTGGATCTGTTTGATCCAATCGTAGAAAACCACAATTTCTAATCAGGGTTCTTGTAACCGGCAGGTGTCCGTTTTTTAACGGGCATCTGTTTTTTAGGTTCCGGCACTTTCTCCAGGATCACGATGGATCTTGGTTCCATTTTTACGGCTCCCTGCTGCAAAGTGCCGCCCTTTTTTTCTGCTGTATCATACAACACCTTCCATGTTTTTCCTTTCTGGATGTCCGGCAGGTAAAATTCATGAGCCTCCCAGTGGAAGTTAAAGGCAAAGTATAAACTTTCCCCTCCAAAATATGCCCCATAATATAAAATTCCCAATTCCCTGCTGTAATATGAAAAATCCGCTGTCCATGGTTCCCTTCCATGACAGGACACGTCCGGTGCCCCCAGAGAACGGTAATCGGATCCTCGAAGGAATTCCTTATTTTGATACAATGGATGGCTTTTTCTAAATGCCAGCAGTTCCCGCACAAAATCAAAGGTTTCTATATTTTTCTCCAGATCGTTCCAATTCAGCCAGGTAGTAGGATTATCCTGACAGTAAGCATTGTTATTTCCTTTCTGGGAGTTTCCAAACTCATCCCCTGCCAGTATCATAGGCGGAGCCATCCCTAACAATAACATAACCCAGGCATTCCGGTCCTGCTTTCTTCTCATGGCAAGTACCGGTTTTTTTCGGGTATATCCTTCCATACCGCAATTCCAGCTGTAATTGTACTGGGTTCCGTCCCGGTTCTTTTCTCCGTTTTTTTCATTGTGTTTTATGTCATAAGAGATCAGATCCCTTAACGTAAATCCATTGTGCTGGGTAATGTAGTGGAGATTTTCACCATCCTGTCTCTGCTGCTTGAAATAATGATAAAAGCCTTCTGTCTGGCCCTCATCACTTTTCAAAAATCTTCTGGCATTAATCATAAATCCGTCATTCATCTCCATGTACATGCCCTGACTGTCAGCCTGATATCCATCTCCAAATACCTTGCAGTACGCAAGAACCGGATCCTGTCTAAGCCATTCTGAATCCATTTTATCTGAAGTGACATGAAATCCATCCACATGATACTCCTGTGCATAATACCGCAGACATCTTGTTATAAACTCCGGACTTTTCCCTTCAAAATACATATCAAGAATAAGATTCATGCCCTGACTGTGCAGACTGCGGACCATTTCCTTAAATTCTGTCACAACCGGTTTAGTTCCACTTCCATAGCCGGCTTTTGGTGAAAAATAAAATGCATCCCTGGTGTACCCCCAGTAGTTGATCTTATTTAACAAACTCCCTGTTTCATCTGTCATCTGCTCATTAAAATCGTATACCGGCATCATAAACAGCGTATTGATCCCCAGTTCTTTCAGATATGGAATTTTTTCTGTCACGCCTGAAAAAGTTCCCGGGTACTTCACCTTAGAACTTTCATGTTTTGTAAAACCTCTGACATGACATTGATACACGATCATCTGCTTCAATGGGATATATGTCCTGTTTTCTCCTGTCCAGTCAAATTCATCTGTGCAGATTTTTCCGCGGACCTGTGCCCGCTTTTTTCCAAACCGTTCCCTGCCTGCTGTCATACACACATAGGGATCTGTGAAACTCTGTCCCGATGCATAAAAATCATACTCCAGACCATTTAATTCATCTGCCAGGCCGGGACTCTGAAGACACAGCGTAAATATATCTTCACTTTCTCCTGTCTGAACCGGGAACATACAATATTTTTTTATTAAACTGCCCTGGTCCCAAAAACGGATCCAGCAATTTTTGATGCCCTTTTTCCAGACAGATATAGATACTTTATCCCGGCTCTGCCAGTGCAGTCCCAGCGGGAAAACATTTCCCCGCTGAGTCTGGATATCTTCTAATACTGCCATTGCTGCTCTCCTTCCCTTGACAGACGGCTAAATTTCCACATTCTGCTCTGATAGTCCCCATGCAGATCCACAACCAGTCCTATTTCCATCAATTCATCTCCGTGATAAATCTGCTTTGTATCCAGATCGATGTAATCTGCCTCTGCATCCAAACCTTCCATTTTTACCCGGTGGATGCTTCCGTTTACTTCTGCCTGTATCTGTACAACGGAAGCCACAAAGCCAGTTCCATCCTCCGAACGGATCATCCATGCTGCAAAATTCCCCTCAAAAGGACTGATCAGCCGGTATAATTCCCCCTGAAAGATCAATTCCCGAATCTTTTTATACTCCTGAACCTGTTGTTTTACCTCTTCCTTTTCCTCACTGGTAAATGCCCCCAGATCCAGTTCATAGCCAAGATTTCCACTCATAGCCACACATCCTCTGGTAGCTAATGGGGTTTTTCTTCCGGACTGATGATTCGGAATTGCGGAAACATGCGCTCCCATTGTAGACACAGGATACACCAGACTTGTTCCATATTGAATATACAGACGCTCAATCGGATCCGTATCATCACTGGTCCATATCTGAGGCATGTAATACAACATTCCCGCATCAAAGCGTCCGCCACCGCCTGAACAACTTTCAAATAACACATTCGGGTGTGTTTGCGTGATTTCTTCCATGATCTCATACAGACCAAGCATGTACCGATGTGGAAGTTCTCTCTGTCTCTCCGGTGGCAGCATGGCCGATCCCAGATTGCTCATATGACGGTTCATATCCCACTTGACATAGGATATTTTCACATTCGATAAAATCTCATCCAGGCACTTTATAATGTACTGTCTCACATCCTCTCTGGACAGATCCAGCGTAAGCTGATTCCGGCAAAGGGATCTGAGTCTTCCCGGTGCATGAATACACCAGTCCGGATGTTTTCTGTATAACTCACTATCTGGTGAAACCATTTCCGGCTCAAACCAGAGTCCGAATTTCACGCCATTTTTCTCTACTTCATCGGCTAAGCCCTTGAGCCCTCCCGGCAGTTTATCAAGATTTACCTTCCAGTCTCCTAAGGAAGAAGTGTCATCCTCTCTTTTTCCAAACCAGCCGTCATCCAGCACCAGCAATTCTATTCCAAGGTCTGCTGCCTCTTTGGCCAATGCCACGATTTTCTCTTGATTAAAATCAAAATAAGTAGCCTCCCAGTTGTTTACAAGGATCGGTCTCTTTCCTTCCTTGTACACACCTCTGAGCAGTCTCTTTTTATATGCTCTGTGAAAGATACGGGACATCTCTCCCAGTCCCTCTTTCGTATAAACCATAACAACCTCTGGCGTTTCAAAACTCTCTCCGGATTCTAAAAGCCAGGAAAAATCTTCATTTCCCATCCCCATAAAAGCCCTGAGTTTTCCTACCTGGTCCACCTGGGTCCCTGCCTGGAAATTTCCACTGTATACCAGATTAAAGCCGTAAACCTCTCCTGCCCGCTCGCCGGCTCCCGGGCTAAGCAGTGCCATAAATGGATTCATCTGATGGCTGCTGGCCCCGCGGCTGCTTCCGATCCAGTTTTCTCCCCTGGTCACTCTGTTTCGCTGAATGTGACGCTCTCTTCCCCAGGCTCCCGGCAAAGTGATCCACTCATAATCAGATCCTTCATAATCTACAGAGCAGCTGAGTATACGATTGACCCGTACTTTTTTATCTCCTACATTCTCAAGCCGGACATATCTTGTGATCACATCCAGTTCATCCATCACCGTGTAATAAAGATGCAGACGCAGACCTCCCACTTCATCTTTCAGCGTAACGTGAAGCGTCTGTGCCTCATCCTCAGAGGCCGTATAAAGACAGGGCATACCTGTGATCTTTCTTCTTCCTTCCAGCACCTCTGCCTTTTCATATAAAAAATCCGTTTCTCTGCTGCCGTCTTCAAATTCCACCAGCAAAGAAGGTACTCTGTAATCACTCTCTCCGGTTGGATACTCTCTGCACAGATAATCCAGAGAAAACATACCCTCTCCACAATCCGGTTCGATCACATCAAAACAGCTCCATCGTTTTAAAAGTACATCTTCCGATCTGGGTGTCCTGATTCTGCCTCCCCAGTACACATGTGCCAGATATCTTCCCCCTACAACGGCCAGGATATAACTGGTCCTTTTCGTCTGTAAATGAAATACTGCATCCTTGTCCATTATTATGCCCATGAGAATATCCTCCTCGTAATAATCTATATGCAATTATAACACACAAATCGTGTTTGCACTACGAAAAACATGTTACTTTTGCCAAAATGTAGAAAACCCTTGCAAATTCGCTCATTTTTAGTAAAATAGAGAATAGTATACATTTATTTAAGAAAGGAATTTAAAATGATACAAGCAAGCAATATTTCATTAAGATTTGGTAAAAAGGCTCTCTTTGAAGAGGTCAACATAAAATTTACAGAGGGAAACTGCTACGGCATTATCGGTGCCAACGGTGCCGGTAAGTCTACCTTCTTAAAAATTCTCTCCGGTGAGTTAGAACCAACTACCGGTGAGATTATATTAGGTGCCGGCCAGCGTCTTTCCGTGCTGGAGCAGGATCACTTTAAATACGACAGTGATGTTGTATTGGACACTGTCATTGCCGGAAACCAGCGTCTTTTTGATATCATGCGTGAAAAAGATGCTATCTATGCCAAGGAAGATTTCACCGAAGAAGACGGTATCCGTGCCAGCGAATTGGAAGAAGAATTCGCTAACATGAACGGATGGGATGCTGAAACAGATGCCGCTACTCTTTTAAATGGTCTTGGTATCGATACAGAACTTCACTACAAAGTGATGAATGAACTTGCTGATAACGATAAAGTCAAGGTACTCCTTGCCAGAGCATTATTCGGAAATCCGGATATCCTGCTTCTGGATGAGCCTACCAACCACCTGGATCTGGATTCCATCCGCTGGCTGGAAGAATTTTTGATCAACTTCGATAATACCATTATCGTTGTATCCCATGACCGTTATTTCCTTAATAAAGTCTGCACCCACACCGTAGACCTTGATTACGGAAAAATGCAGATTTATGCCGGCAACTACGATTTCTGGTATGAATCAAGCCAGTTGATGATCAAACAGATGAAAGAAGCCAACAAGAAAAAGGAAGAAAAGATCAAAGAACTGCAGGAATTTATCCAGCGATTCAGTGCCAACGCTTCCAAATCCAAGCAGGCTACTTCCAGAAAACGAGCACTGGAGAAAATCGAACTGGATACTCTCCGTCCATCCAGCCGTAAGTACCCATATGTTGATTTTAAACCAGACAGAGAGATTGGTAATGAAGTTCTCACTGTAACCAATCTGACAAAAACCATTGATGGCGAGAAAGTATTAGATCATGTTTCCTTTACTGTAGGCCATGATGATAAAATCGCCTTTGTAGGTTCCTACGGCATTGCCGCTACTACCCTGTTCCAGATCCTCTCCGGAGAAATGGAACCGGACGAAGGAGATTACAAATGGGGTATCACTACCTCCAACTCCTATTTTCCAAAGGATAATACAAAATATTTTGACAGCAACGACACGATTGTAGACTGGCTGATGCCTTTCTCCCCTGAAAAAGATGCCACTTATGTCCGCGGTTTCTTAGGCCGGATGCTCTTTAAGGGTGACGACGGACTGAAAAAGGTAAATGTTCTTTCCGGTGGTGAGAAAGTCCGTGTTATGTTGTCAAAAATGATGATGCTTGGTTCCAATGTTTTAATGTTAGATGAACCGACAAACCACTTAGACATGGAATCCATTACATCTGTAAATAACGGATTGATCAAGGTCCCGGGCGTTGTACTTTTCACTTCCCAGGACCATCAGTTCATCCAGACAATCGCCAACCGTATCATTGAGCTGACCCCAAATGGCATGATCGACAAGGTTACAACCTATGATGAATACCTGGACAGCGATGATATGGCAAGAAAACGCCAGGCTTTGAATTAAGAAAGGAGTGATCATTTTGGGGCCCAGTGACGCGATAAGCATACTTGTTATTGTAATTTTACTTATACTTTCAGCTTTTTTCTCTTCTTCTGAAACCGCTCTCACAACGGTAAACAAGATTAAGATACGCTCTTTGGCAGATGAAAAGAATAAATCCGCCAAACAAGTTCTTAAACTGATCGAAGAACCGGAAAAAATGTTAAGTGCAATCCTGATTTGTAATAATGTGGTGAACTTATCTGCTTCTTCCTATTCCACATCCTATGCATTCAGCATCTGCAAACGGATGGGTTTTGAAAATAACACCAGTCTGGCTGCCGGCATTGCCACCGGAATCCTGACTGTGTTGATCCTCATTTTTGGTGAGATCACCCCAAAAAATATGGCTACCAGAAATGCCACCAAGTTGTCTCTGACAGTAGCGAGACCGATCTTGTTTATAACGAATCTTCTGACACCTGTGATCTTTCTGGTAAATCAGGTCTCCCGCTTTATCCTTTTCCTTATGCGGGTAGACACCACTCAGAAAGAAAGCCAGATTACAGAAGATGAACTTCGTACCTTTGTAGATGTCAGCCACGAAGAAGGCGTGATTGAAAGCGAAGAACGCCAGATGATAGCAAACATCGTGGATTTCGGCGATTCCCTGGTAAAAGATGTAATGATTCCCCGTATGGATATCGCCATGGTAGAAAGCACGATCACTTATGATGAACTTATGCAGGAATTTACAAAAAGCAAATTTGCCCGCATGCCTGTCTATGAAGATACGATTGACAATATTATCGGTATTATCAACCTGAAAGATGTGGTTTTCTACAAAGGTGACAAAGACGCTCTGGATATCCGCAGTCTGATCCGTGAGGCTCACATAACCTATGAATATAAAAAGGTATCCGAACTTTTCATTGAGATGCGAAAGGATTCCATCCCCCTCAGTATCGTATTGGACGAATATGGTGCACTGTCCGGCCTGATCACGATTGAAGACCTGTTGGAGGAAATCGTTGGTGAACTCCGGGATGAATACGATGATGATGAAGAGGATGAAATTCAAAAGGTTGCTGATGACAAGTACATTTTGTTAGGTTCCACTGACCTGGATGACATAGCGGAAGAAACAGGGCTTCCCCTCTCTTCGGAAGACTATGACTCCATTGCCGGTCATATTATCAACCTTTTAGAACATTTCCCTGAAGTAGGGGAAACGGCAGAAGATCCTTATGCCTGCTACCTCGTGTTAAAGGTTGATGGAAACCATATTGACAAAGTAGAAATGACCATCAAACCGCAGCCGGAAGAAGAAGATCCTTCGGATGATGATGAATAAATAATACTTAGTGGCTATCCTTTTGTCCGGATAGTCACTTTTTTATTCTGTCCCTTCTTCTCCAGACGCTTTCTTACTTTCTTTTCCATTTTCTTCGGTACCAGTATCCTGCATTTATTAGAAATTCCCTTTAGTGCCTTTTTTCCTACTTTGCGGATCACATTCCCCTTAAATTGGATCCGCTTCAGACTGGAACACCGGTAAAATGCCTTTTCCCCTATCAGGCATACATTTTTCCCAAGTACTACACTTCTTATATCCTTGTTTGATGCAAATGCTTTTGACCGGATTTCCGTAACTTTATAATTCTTCTTTTTATATTTGATTACCGCTGGGACTACCACCTTTTTCTTTTTCGTCTTTACCTTCCACACAACAGCCTTTCTGCTTCCTGCGTAAAGTCTGTATGTGATCTTTCCCTTTTTGAGCGTAATTCCCCCTATATTTTTTCCTTCACTTTTTGCCACATCTGAAAAGGTGATCACAATGGATTTTGCAGCAGCTGTCGGTTTGGGCGACTGCGTATTTTTTGCCGGGGTTGTTGCCGACGCTTTTGAAGTAGTTTCCCCCGGCTTTACGGATGCTGCCGGCTTTGTCGGTGCCGCCGGCTCCGGTGGCGTTTGCACTGGTGACGCGGTAGGTGCCGGCTCTTCCGTTTTTTCCGGCTCCTTTGTATCAACCGGCGGTCCGGATACTACAGGTGTATTCGTCGGTGCCGGCGTTATCTCCTCCTTCTTTTCCCATCTTGCCTCCAGCACCACATCGGATGTCTCTTTTGCTGTAAATACTTCTTCGACACAACTTCCACCCCTCCGATAATACAGTGTATCCCGGCAATAAAATCCTAAAAAGCCCTCTTTGTTTATAAACTCTCCCTCTATCACCGGCATTTTCATACCGGGATAAGCGTATAAAACAAAACATACATTTCCTTGATCCTTTGCTTCCATCTTGCAGCTGTTTCCTATGGATTCCATATTCCGGCCATATTTCCGGCAATAGTCCATGACAGAAGACTGACTCCACCCCTGCAGCAGACTCTGGGATGAAAACACATCCGTTCTGTCTTCCAAACGGCAGTTTGGATTTTCCACCTTTACCCATCCCGGACAGTCTGTCAGCGCGTTTCCTTTGATCTCGCAAATTCCATATCCAAGCTCGACTCCCTTTATTTTACTTCC
This sequence comes from Eubacterium sp., assembly GCA_034089785.1. GTDB lineage: Bacteria > Bacillota > Clostridia > Lachnospirales > Lachnospiraceae > Eubacterium_F. The sequence continues at coordinate 8,361 of JAXDTV010000030.1, read as the reverse complement.
CAGCACGCAGTCGCTTCTTGTGAGAAAGGTTTTTGAATCTTTTCCTTTTCCAAAAATAAGAATACAGTCTCTCTCGTTCGCTTTTACATATTCATATAAAAGTCCTGTGCCATAACATTGGATCACCGTCTGTCCGGGGATAGCCTGGAGATCTTTTATCAAGATTTCTCCCATTCCTTCTATCATACTCTGCAGATTGTCACACCCCTTAAACGCATCCTCTTCTATCTCCACTTTTTCTGTACAGGGGCGAAAATCTATTTTTCCCAAAGAAGTACAATTTAAAAACGCATTCATTCCAATCTTTTTCAGTGCGGGGGAAAAAGAGATTTCTCTCAATCTGGTACAGTCCTGCAGTGCATTGTCTCCAATAGCTGTAATATCCGCTGGCAGGTGGATGGTTTCTATGCTTTTATCAGCCTGGATCAGCGTATGATCCTGAATATCCAGTCCATTCAGTCCGGCTCCCTCATAACTTTTAAAAATTCTTTCTACCTGACAGCCATTCTCATTTACCACAGCATTAGTGGAAGATGTATATTGCATGTCTTTATAATACTTTCCTATGGTAGAATCCGTTCCCAGATGACTTCCTGACTGTTCTGTCCCATAACACGCCATCCATTCAGTCTGTCCCAGCACTTCGCCATTTTCCAGGCGATCCACACAGACAACCTTGTAATCATTGACTTCCCAGAGTGCATACAAGGTACCGCCGCCATTACAGACAGAATTCTCATAAATCCGCTCTTTTCCCTCCAGGTCAAACGCCCATCCTTTAAATGTGTAACCTGTTTTTTCAGGCACAGGCAGGGTGCCATAAACCTGTCCATAATTGTATGTTCTGGATTTTTCTTCGCATACACCGCCGTTGGCGTTCCAGGACACAGTAACCTGTTTCGGTGTCCAGTGGGCATACAGATAGTGGTCCTGATCTGTTTTACACAACACACTTTCTGTTATCCGCTGGCCTCCTTCTTTCTGTGTATACCATCCTTCAAAATGATATCCCTTTCTTTGCAGTGCAGGCAATGTACCGTATGCACTGTCATAGATAACCGTTTTCTCCTGCAGCGAGTCCTTCCCATCATTGGAGTTTAAATATACTGTATACTCTTTGGCCTTCCACTTGGCATAAAAGTCCTGATCCACTGACATGGTGGTTGCCTGATACAAAGACCCTCCTGTCAGGCACTCACTTCCTTCATAATGCCATCCAACAAATGAATATCCCTGCCGCACCGGTGCCGGTATATATGAAGTTGTCCCACCTGTGTGGTATGCCAGCCCATTATACAATTCATCCCACTGATTATAATTGCGGGCATTTCTGAAAAAAGCATTCTCCCCGGAACCCTTCATTTTTTCGCCGGCCTTTGCGCTTAATGGAAACCAGTGATCCATCCCGGAACCCTTTACCAGTTTTCCTCCATTAAAATGAAACACATTTTTATAAGTGTCCGGCATAATGATCTGCACAGCGATCCCATCTATTTCTTTTAACTGTGCCGAAGATATTTGCTGTGTCCTATTCTCCTCATCTACCGTGCATAACTGTCCTGTTATATACTCTCCCTGCACAGACCGTATTACATACCCAAGTGGTTTGATAGACACACTGCTTCCGCACAGACGGGCAGACGGCAGACTGATATCGTTGATCCTCAGATTTCCATCTCCATCCATACGGATCACATTCGTGGATGCCACTGCCACATCCGAAGAGATTCTTGCATAATTAAAAGATCCTTTGTTAAACGACTCTTGTTTTTCCGATATGACTACATTGGATGTATCTGTTTTCTCATAATGTGAAATGGCATCGCCTGACTCAATCTCTGTATACAGATATGTTCCATCCTTATCATAATGAATTCCATTTCTTGGCATATAAACTGCCAGTTTCACTTCCGATGCTGCTTCTGCCACCACCCCGGATGGCTGATATATTCCTGTTATGACCATAGACAAAACAAGAACTATTACTGCTAATTTTTTCCCTTTTATCATCTTTATCACTCCTAACTATTGTTGGTCTGCAGGATCACCTTGCGGCGGACTGCCACAGTTCGGTTTCTGCGGTCCGGCAATTCGTACATGCCAATCGCCTCCACGTCCAGCTCGCCCTTATTGGCATCCCACCTGTGAACCTTTACCGTCAATTCTATATCCGAATCCATTCTGCTGATCATTCCCTGAAGCAGCAGTGCCATGTAACGGTTTTGCTGCCTTTCATTTCCATTTTCATCTTTTTCTAACTGTTTCATCGTCTGGCGCATGGCTCTTGTCAGGCTCACGCCCAGATCATGTTGATATTTTGAATCCATATTTACACTTCCCTGTATTACTACAGCCAGCATCACTACGCTGATGCCGATCATAGCTACAATTACTGTTTTCATCTTCTCTCTCCTATTGTGCATACCCCAAAAAGGTATAACGCCTTCCCTTATTTAAAACCGGCAGCCAAAACTTCATATCAAGAATCACCTTTGCCTGGGTACCATAAGAGGTTTCATATATATCCACCGTAAGGTCATATCCACATTGACTGGCAGCATGTTTGCAGTCTGCAATGATCTTTGCATCACAGTTACTGTTCTCAATCCGCATTACCAGTTCATCGTGAACCTGCTTTGCCCGGGTGTACTGGATATTTTGCGTTACATATGTGATCCCTGTCCACATTAACAGGATCAAGAAAAAACACAAAACGCACTGTGAACAAATCTCACCTAATTTCACTTTTACCTCCTTCTTCTACTACGATCCGGAATTTCTTCTCCGTCCTAAGCCCGGTCTTATCGCTTACTACTACTGCCTGTGCCTGATAATCTCCCTCTTTTTGTATGCAAAAAGTATCTGCCTGCACCTGTCCCTGTATCTGCACCTTTACTTTCTCTGTCAGATTGGTTCCGTCGTACTCTCTGGCCCGCACCATTTCTTTCACTGAAACCACCGACTGTGCCGTCCATGTTTTCTCCAACACCTCTATGACCGGCGGTTCCTCTTTCTCTGCCTTGTATACACCCTGGATCTGCTGGCTGTCCGGTACTGCTCCCCATTCTCCCCATTTTCCCTGTAAGATCTGCAGGCAAAAAAGCATGCCAATTCCCATAATAAACAACGCCAGCCACCCTGAAAATTTCTCCCATTTCATTGGATCCCCCCTTACACAAACAATGAAAACTGTTCCATCATGATCAAAATATACCAGATCATATCCACCCCTATTTTCACACCGGCCAAAGCAAAGGGAAGATTCTTTGCAAAACTAAGGAAAGCCAGTTCTCTTTTACTCCCCTGGTTCCATGTGTCCTCCATCAACCGGTTATTATATGCAACAAGCGACAGGATCTGTTTTTCCAGATGTCCGTAATCCTGCTCTCTCACAGCATACAAAAGCCGCATCCCTGTCTTTGCCTCCCTGAATCCTAACGAATCCGCAAAGTCCATATAAGGTTTTATGGCTGCCGGTTCTTCATACACCGCCTCCAAAAGTTCTGCTGTCCGGTGTTTTAATGACTCCTGACCGGCACAGGCCATTGCCTGATACACGCTTTTGTGGCGCAGGTTCAGACATACATACAAAAGCCATGTAGAAAAATTCTTTTTTACCTGTGTCTTTTGTTTTTCATATCTGAAATCCTCTCTCCAGCTTCCTATTTTCTTTTTTAATATTGCTTTTGTTACCAGGAAATAAAGCACAAGGATCCCTGCTGCCATAAGTTTATACATCTTTCCTGCCACCATCTGCGTCAAAATCGTTTCCGGCAAAAGAGCCCTTGAAAACAAAAGTAAAAATCCCGATAAAAGAAGACATATACCATATTCCCGCATTTTGGACTGCCGCTTCTTCTCATGAAAAGTCACTCGTTCTTTAATCTGCTGCACTTCCATCAGCATCAGATCCAGTGAATCCTCTATGTCTCCTCCCAGCGTCTGCGCCTCCAGCAAAAAATTATGGATCCAACGCATGCGGTCGTTTCCCATTTTTTCCTCAATCCACAAAAACGCCTTCTTTTCTTCTCCTTCTTCCACCTTTTTTAAGGCACCGGATAACCCTGTTGTTTCCGTACTCTCTTTTAATGCCAGGGAAAGAATCTGGTATCGTTTGTAAGAACAGATAAGCTGCTCTAAATAATCCATTCTGGTAAAAAAGAGTTCTTCCTCCCTCTTACTTTTGTCCCGCCATCTCAGTTCCATCCAGATCAGAAACATTCCTCCCGCCAACATAATAAGGAACAGCACTATGCCAAATCTCAGATAATAGCATAGGAACATGGAAAACAAAGTATAGCAAACCAGGACCAAGAAAACCTTACCCTTTTTTCTTTTCATATCAGGCCTCCATTTCCAGGCGGTCTTTCAGATCACGGGGAATTTTATCCCGATTTAATCTGCCCTTTTTTGCCACCAGGGCAACCTGATTTTTTCCTTCATAACTTTCCTGAAAAACACCGATTTCTTCAATGTATCGTTTTATTTTCCCTGACTCATCCATCTCCCCCTGGACTAATACCCCCACATCAATATAGCGGTAAATATCATATTCCATCCCTTCAGATGCCTGTTCCTTTCCCGCCATGGTAAGGATCCTTCCCGGTATATCTGCCACCTTTTTGCCGTGCAGGGTAGTAAGGGAGCTGGCTCCTGTGCTCAGGGATTCTAGCAGCTGTCTGGCTTCCTTGGATCTTGCCTCCGACAAAATGATCCACTTAGGATATTGTCTCAGACTGGCCTTGATAGCCTGGGCATAGCCAAAGTTTTCCGCCACCTTCATTTCCACACAGTCCTTGTCCGGATTCAGTGTCTGGTAATGTATCTCCATTACATCTTCAATGGTAATGGCTCGTTCTCTGGATGGTATGAACTGGGTCAGATATTTCAAAAGTTCTGTCTTGCCCGCCCCCGGAAGCCCGCAGATCACAATGGTACAGTGGGCTTTCACACACCGGACTAAAAAATCATGGATCTCTTCACTGCAATAGCCGCTTTGGATCATATTTTCCTTGTTCATCCGGCACACCGCCGGTGTTTTGCGGATGGATATGGTATATCCGGAACGAGCCACGCTTTCATGCACCACACTGACTCTTAATTCCTCTGTCTCGGCCTCCATCACCGGATTGATCCGGTTGAACGTCACACAAGTTATATTGGATAAAAGCATGATAAAACGCTCCACAAAGCAGTCACTTAAAACTTCCGGTGCCATATACCGGCCCTGTTCCAGATCATCAATCCACAACTGCTTTCCATTCCAGTTAATATCCGTTACACTGCTCTGTATGATGTAAGGGTACAAAATCCCATAATCCTGTCTTTTTAATAAATATTTCTTCTGAAAATCATTTATGGTTCTCACCTCCCACGATAAATTTGTCTAACATTTCACTGTTTCCGCCAAAATCAAATCTCTCAGACTGTCTGATCTGCCTGCGTATCTTTACGACCTCCTCCTTTGAAAAATGCCATACTTCTTCACATCCTCTGGCTTCCTTTGACGGTGTCACAAAAACAATCTTCTTTTTATCCCGGCTTTCTACTGCCTCTCTTTGTATTGTAACCTGCCACAAAACCTCCTGTTTTTTCTCTGGTTCCGGCCGTTCCTTTGTCGTTTCCGGAACCTTTGTCTCTTCAGGTTCCCGGCTTTTTTCCGGCACCGGAGTGTCTGTTACAGCCGATGTCTCCTTCCTTTGCTGCTTCTTTTCTTTCTCCCCTTTTGGATGAGAGGACTTTTTCTCGGACGAATCCGGATCATAAATCTGTCCCAGTTCTCCATTTTCTTCTCCGTTCAGAGAGGCATGATAACCATAAATATCCGCCCCCAGTCGAGCCTGATTCTTTTTTATCTTTCCTCCCCTGATCCAGATACGGCCCTTCTTTCCGGTATAGATACCGCCTCCTGCATTCATGGCCTGATTGTTTACCACATCACCGGACTGTATATAACAATGGCCCTCGTTATAAACACCTCCACCAGCTCCTCCGATCCCTCTTTTTTCACTCTGCATACCGAATGCCCGGTTGTTTTTTACAATTCCTCTGGTTAATACAAACTTTCCCCTGTTTACCACCGCTCCTCCACAGCCACTGTTTTTCTGGCCTGCATTTCTCCTGCCGCAGGTGTTTTTTTCCAGTATTCCACCCTGCATTTCAAAAACGCCTCCGGCATCTACCATAACAGCCGCTCCGCCTCTTAGATTTGTGTGATTCCGTATCGTTCCTTTCTTGCAGAGCACCATCGAACCATCTCCTGCATGCACTGCACTTTTGTCTCTTAATGAGGCTTTTTTATTTCCTTCTACTGTCACTTCTTCCAGGGAAAGCGTTGCCTTTTTCACATACAAAAGATTTCCCCTGTGATTTTTCCCACGGTAAATTTTTCTTCCCTTTCCCTGCAGGACTTTCACTCCTTTTACCCGGATTTCTTTTGTCAGTTCTATATTCTTCTTCAGATAGACCACACATTCTCCCGGACTCTCCAGTGCCATCTTCAACTGTCTGAAACCATCCACACCCACTGTCTTTGTTTCAGACTCTGACACTGTAGTTTCCCCTGTCAGTACAAGGACCAGGGCCAGGCAGACCAAAAGCCCCATACACCCTTTATGCATAATAAACCTTCTCTTCCTTTCTCTCCATCACATTACTAAAAAGCTGATATGCCTCTGTTATCTGCTCCCAGAATACCCTGTCCTCCTTCTTTCCCTCTCCGTGGTACAGTCTCAGGAAAAAGGGGATCAGATCTCCCCCGGATACCGCATCACAAAAACCTGTGTTGCGGGGGATCACTCCCAGATGACTTCCCGGTATCCTGTATTTCTTAAGAATTTCTCCCCTGGTCATACAGGAATCTTCTTCGTAATTACCGATGAGATAAAATGCTTTCTTCCGAATGTTAGAATAGTGACTGAAAAAATGAGATAACGCTGCTTCATTTTGAAATAAATTGACGACTACCAGATCTGCTTCTTCCAGAATTCTTCTGGAACTATTAAGAAAAGAGCAGGATGTATCGATCATTACCAGATCGTTATATCGTTCCAGATATTGCAGGACCGCCTGGCAGTCCCTGTTCATACGGTATTCAAAAATATCCGGATTTCCCTCTCTCTTCTGGGGCAGATAAAATAATTTTTCACCCAGACACCCTCTGGCATTTTGAAAAATTTCTCTGGATGAATATATGTGGCCCTTTTCTACGGCATATAAAACCTCCTCCATTCCTCTATACCCTTCATACTGACATTCCTCTCTGACTTGATCTTTAGAAAACTCACTGAACAAAGAACTTTCCAGATTCATAAGATTGTGATGATTTTCAAATAGAATCGTTTTTCGCTGCCTGTTGGCAGAATCTAAGGATGCTAAGATCCCCATACAGGCGAGATTACTTGTAACACATGACTTTCCCCGGACGCTGCTCCAAAAAGCAACTTTCATACCTTCACTCCTCCTTCCGTCTCTTTTGGGGGGTGGAATGGCTTAATCTTATCATCTTGTTCCGGCTTTGTAAATTGTGTAATAGTACCGAAACATTCTGTCTTTTTTTGTAGAAAACACAGAAAAAAAAGCGTGTCACGCCAGATCATACCGAATCCGGCGCAACACGCAATTTTTTCAATTTTTATTTTACTCCATACTGCTCATAATAAGCATCGATGGATGCCTTCATGGCGTCATCAATGATGATCTTGCCCTGGCACTCTTTGTTGTACAGTTTTTCAACTACATCTTCCATCGTAACAATGGCTCCTGTTTTGAATCCGTAAGTCTCACAGATCTCATCTAAGGCAGTCATTTTGTCCCCTTTGCCTCGCTCCATGCGGTTCAATGAAACCATCAGACCAAGGATCTCTACCTTTCCCTGTGCCTGGATGATCGGGAATGTCTCTTCAATGGATTTACCGGATGTTGTCACATCTTCAATGATCACAATACGGTCGCCATCTTTGATCTTGCTTCCTAAGAGGATACCGGTATCACCATGATCTTTGATCTCTTTGCGGTTAGAGCAGTAGCGGATCTCTTTTCCATACAACTCTGAAAAAGCAATAGTCGTTGCTACACTCAACGGGATTCCTTTGTACGCCGGTCCAAACAGCACATCAAAATCATCTCCGTAATGATCATGGATTGCCTTGGCATAATACTGTCCCAGGCGTCTTAACTGGGAACCGGTTACATAGGCACCTGCGTTCATGAAAAAAGGAGATTTTCTACCACTTTTCAATGTGAAATCACCAAATTTCAACACATTGGACTCTACCATAAACTCAATAAACTCTTCTTTATACTGTTCCATTTTTTCTATTCCTCCTTCTCTCTATACCAATCCCTTATCTTCAATAACCT
>JAXDTV010000026.1:0-9202 GCA_034089785.1 Eubacterium sp. | reverse complement strand
ATCGTAGATGATGATACACTGGTGGCACAGTCTCTGCAGGCGATCCTGGAAGCATCCGGGGAAGTTACCGTCCTGGCTGTAGGAACCAGCGGAAAAGAGGCTCTTTCTCTGTATGCGCAGTACAAACCTGATATTCTCTTAATGGACATTCGAATGGACGGTATGTCCGGACTGGAAGCCGGGGAAACAATCTTAACCCAGCATCCAGAGGCACGGCTTTTGTTTCTTACCACTTTTTCGGATGACGAATATATCATAAAAGCACTTCATATCGGTGCAAAGGGATACCTTTTGAAACAGGATTTTAAGAGCATCCTGCCGGCACTGAAAGCAGTAATGGAAGGCCAGACCGTTTTCGGAGACAAAATAACAGAAAAACTGCCGGACCTGATCCAGCCTCATACCAGTCCCGACAGTTTTGCTTCTTATGGCCTTACCCCCAAAGAATATGCTTTGATCCAGCTGGTGGCAGATGGCCTTAACAACAAGGAGATCGCCCATGAACTGTTTCTCAGCGAAGGAACGGTGCGAAACTATCTTAGCGTGATCCTGGAAAAACTCTCTCTGAGAGACCGGACCCAACTGGCGATCTTCTATTATAAACATTTATGATCATTTACCGTAACTTTCGGCCAGTTTCTTGAAAGCCGGCAGTGAATCTTCAATCTGTTTTGTGCTGACACAGTAGGAAATGCGGACAAATCCCGGTGTTCCAAAACTGTCTGCCGGCACAAGCAGAAGTTCAAACTCTTTTGCTTTTTCTGAGAATGCGGCAGCATCCTTTTCCAGACTTTCTACAAACAGGTAAAAGGCACCATCCGGTTTAATGCATCGGTAACCGTACTCTGTCAGTGCATTGTAGAGAATGTCACGGTTTTTCTTATAAACAGAAACATCCGAAACCTGTCCCTGACATCTGGCGATCACTTTCTGGAACAAACTTGGCGCACAGACATATCCTAACACACGGCCGGCACCACAGACAGCTGCATATACATTCTTCCAGTCTTTTATATGATCGGATACAGCGATATAACCAATACGCTCTCCCGGCAGGGACAAAGATTTGCTGTAAGAATAGCAAACCAGCGTATTGTCATAATAGTTCATAAGATATGGCACTTTTATATCTCCGTATACCAGTTCACGATATGGTTCATCTGCGATCAAAAAGATCTCTTTTCCATATTCTTTCTGCTTTTCTTCCAGTACCTGACAGATTCCCTGAATACACTCCTCGGTCAGAACAACCCCTGATGGATTGTTCGGAGAATTAACGATCACTCCCTTAGTATGCGGTGTAACAGCCGATCGGAACGTTTCTTTATCAATCTGAAAATCTTTCGGATCACTTTCTACCACTACCAGTTTTGCCCCTACACCTTCTACAAACACACGGTATTCCGGGAAAAATGGCGAAAATACAATAAACTCATCTTCTGGCTCTGCCAGTGCCTTTAAACTGATGGTCAAAGACGCAGCTGCCCCAACTGTCATGTAAAAATTATCCGCTGTCAGGCTTGTTCCATGCTGTCCGTTTACATACTCTGCAATGGCCTGGCGCACTTTGGCATCTCCCTGGGCAGATGTATAACTGTGAAGTGCCACAGGATCTTCTTTCTGGATCAGGTCAGCCAGCACCTCTTTCACTGATTCCGGTGCCGGTACATTGGGATTTCCGAGACTGAAATCAAATACATTTTCTGCCCCAATCTGGGCTTTTCTTTTGTTTCCATATTCAAACAGATCGCGGATCACGGAACGGTTGGTTCCTAACCGGTACATCTCTTCTGCGTACATATCAATTATCCTCCTTGTCAAATGTGTTGCTTTCTATCTATCATACCTCATTCACGGAATTTTGCAAAGGGTATCTTCACTCCTTTTCCAATAAAAAACCATGATTTAATGGTCCGCTTCCTTTTCCAAGATCCAATCCATACGCCAGTGCTCCGGATATATAGTCCTTGGCTTTTTCTACTGCTTCTTCCAACCCGGCACCTTTTGCCAGCCAGGCTGCTATGGCACTGGACAGGGTGCATCCGGTTCCATGGGTGTTGTCATTAACAATCCTTTTTCCCTCAAACCACCGGATCTTCCCATTCTGGCAGAGACAATCACTGGCATCCTCCAGACTGTGTCCCCCTTTTACCAGCACGCTGCAGCCATACTGTTTTTCCAGTGTTTTTGCTGCCAGCTCCATCGTCTCTCTGTCCCGGATCCTCATACCTGTCAGTTTTTCCGTCTCTGGGATGTTGGGCGTGATCACCTGGGCCAGTGGCAGCAAATACTGCTTCATGCTGTCAAGGGCCTCCTTCGCCAGAAGATCCGATCCACTGGTGGAAACCATAACCGGGTCAACCACAATATGCTCTGCCTTATACTGTATCAATTTCTCGTGGATCACCCGGATGAGTCCAATGCCGGAAACCATTCCGATCTTTACCGCATCCGGTGTAATATCCTGAAATACTGCATCCAGCTGCTTTTCCAAAAACTCCGGCGGCACCTCCAAAATCCCTGAAACCCCGGTCGTATTCTGGGCTGTCAGGGCTGTTATGGCACTCATGGCATACACTCCCTGCATGGTCATGGTCTTCAGATCCGCCTGAATCCCAGCTCCGCCACTACAGTCACTGCCGGCAATGCTTAACGCTGTCTTCATCCTTTCGCCTCCCTTATTACATTTTCGTAGTCCGCCATTCCTTTGGACTTTTTTATCTTTTTCCAGAGCCTATCCTGCTCCGGGAAAGATTCTCTCATAAAGGACCATACTTCTTTCATCTTATACAAAGCCGGAATCCCCGGCATAATCTCCTTGTATGCCTCCCGCAGGGCTTTTTCAAAGGCCCAGATCCGGTCCGCATCCACTAGCTCGCCCTGCTGTATCTCCTGTGCCAGTCCCGGTTTTTTCAAAAAACCCCTGCCTATCATGATATTGGCCCTGGGATACTTCTTTTGTATCTGTTCATACTGCTCTTTTGTCTCGATATCCCCGTTAAAACACAGGGAAATCCGGCTTGTTTCTGCAGCATAAGCAAACCACTCCGGATGCAATGCTCCCTTATACTGGTCTTTGCGTGTTCTCGGATGGATGATCAGTTCTTTCACCGGAAACTGATTGAAAACTTTCAAAATTTCTTCAAACTCCTCCGGTTCCTCCATGCCCAGTCTGGTTTTGATGGATATTTCCAGGGGACATTTCTCAAAAATTTCAAAAAGGAACTGCTCCAGTTCTTTGGTTCTTCCTAAAAATCCTGCTCCTCTTCCCTTGGATACCACAGTACCGGAAGGGCATCCCACATTGAGATTCACTTCCCTGTAGCCATATTCCTGCAGACAGCATGCCGTGTATAAAAATTCATCACTGTGATTGGACAGGATCTGGGGAACGATATCCATCCCCCTGTTATTCTCCGGCAGGATATCCCGTTTCTCCCTGCTTTTAAAATCATGATTGGATGTAGGGCTGATAAAGGGCGTATAATACCTGTCCACCCCTCCAAAAAAACTGTGATGGATATTTCGATAAATAAATGTTGTAATGCCTTCTAATGGCGCAAAATAAATCATATTTTTTCCTCTTCTGATACGGTTTACTTTTTTATTATACACTGACGCCGCCTTGTTTCGCAAATGCTTTTCCCCTTTACTTTGAAAAATAATTTTAGTATAATGGCATCAGTTGTTTTACGCAACACCATTACAATTGGAGGTAATTGATTTGAAGCAAAAAATACTGGCTGTTCTTTTGTCTTTCTGCTGTATGATCTCAGTGACAGCCTGTGGACAAAGCGGCCCTGCCTTTGATGCAGGAACTTATACAAAAGGCTGTCTGGACGCCTTTTTGAAAAAGACTTTTTCAGAAGAATATCTCAAATACTCAGATTCAACGGAAGATGAAGCCAAACAAGCTTACGAAGATTCTCTGGATGCCGATGTCGAGGCTCTTATCAGCGAATCTGATAATGTCAGCACGGCTCTGAAGAAAAAATACCGGGATATGTTTGTGCAGATCTACAAAAATATGAAATACGAAATCGGCAATGTAAAAGATAACAAAGACGGCACTTATTCTGTTACTGTAAAGACCTACCGTCTGATCGTGTTCAAAAACACCATCGGTCCGGTGGAAGATTACTACGCTTCCCTTTCCAGCAAAAAGCAGAAAAAGTACACAGAGGAAAAATTGCAGATGATGATCGTAGACAATGTCATCAACAATATGAAGACACTGGAATACGATGAAACACCTCTGGATGTTACTATCACGGTAGCACCTGTAGAGAACAAAAAAGATCAATATGCCATTGATTCGGAAGATTATCAACGGTTATATGCAGCCATGATGGACGGCAGTGAGTGGACCGGAGATGCCTCAGACGATTCGGCGGAGTCCACCGACAGCACCGAAGCGACTGCTCCCCCTGCTGCCAACTAATCCGGATCTTTAAAAATCAAAAAGGAAGTTCTTCCCAAAGACTTACACAGGTCTTTGAAAAGGACTTCCTTTTTCGATCTTAAAACATACCGGCAAATGCCTGTAAAAGCAATGCGATCAGCATGATTGGCGCGATCCACCGGATCATGATCTCATACAGTCTCTTTCTTCCAAACTTTACGCCGCCTATCGTTACTTCATCAATCACAGTCTTAGGTTTTACCACCCAGCCAATGAGGATGCAGGTAAAGAGTGCTACCAGTGGCATCAGCAGACTGTTGCTGATATAATCCAGAATATCTAAGATCTGTCCGGTCTCTCCATTTGGCAGTGTCACTTCAAAATACCATTTGTTATATCCAAGGCATACCACTACCAGGATCACAGCGCCATAAATTGTTGTTACAATGGCACTTTTTTTCCTGGACCAGGAGAAGCGGTCCATAATACTGGACACGATGGCTTCCATGACTGACACAGAAGATGTTATTGCTGCAAAAGCCGTCATCAGGAAGAAAACAGCACCTACTATGATACCGAATGTTCCCATGGCATCAAATACTTTCGGCAGAGAAACAAACATCAGCCCCGGGCCTTTCCCCATTCCCTCGATGCCGGAAAATACATACACCGCCGGAATGATCATCATACCCGCTAACATAGCCACAACCGTATCGAAAATCTCGATCTGGTTGATAGATTTCATCAGGTTTACATCTTTTTTAACATAAGAACCATAAGCTACCATAATTCCCATGGCCACACTGATAGAGAAGAACAACTGTCCCATGGCATCCATGAGTACTGTTGCATAATCTTTCAGTGTCATGCCGGAAAAATCCGGGATCACATACTTTCTCAGTCCCTGAAGGCCGGTTCTCACCACACCGTTCTCTTCATAATGCAGTGTCAGAGAGTACACAGAAATAATAATGATCAGCACCAGAAGGATCGGCATAATGACCCTGCTGAACTTTTCAATTCCTTTGTTGACACCTCCCAGCACAACTGCTGCCGTTACCAGCAAATATGCCAGGCCAAAGATCATCGGAGCAACATCTCCGGTAATAAAATCTGTAAAGAAACTGTCTCCGGCTGATGCATGAGACAAACCGGTAAAATACACCGTACAATACTTAAAAACCCATCCGCCGATCACACAATAATACGGAAGGATCAACACCGGCACCAGACAGGCTGCGAAACCTAATTTGCTGAATTTTTTATGAAGCACGCCATAAGCCGTCAATGGGCTGTGTCCCGTCTTTCGTCCAATGGCAATCTCTGTAGTCAGCAAGGCAAAACCGAATGTCAATGCCAACACAAGATAAAACAATAAAAATACACCGCCGCCGTCTTTAGCTGCCAGGTACGGAAAACGCCACAGGTTTCCCAGACCTACTGCACTGCCGGCTGCCGCCAGCACAAAGCCGATCTTTCCACTAAAATTTGCTCTTGATTTTTCCATATTTCCTCCATCACTGTTAATCCAGTGGTTGTTTATAATTTTTCACTACCTGCTCATAAAACATACGGACAGCCGGTGCCATAGCCTCAAAATCCAGGGCCGCCAAACCTATAATGCGATAGGCGTCTTCCTTCAGATGAAAGCAGTCCACTTCATAAGGGATGTCCTGCATGACCATTTCCGGCATAAGACAGATACCAAATCCATGAGCCACCATAGCCACAGTGGAAAGGTCATCCACCACATGATAATTGGAAGTCACATTCAGATCATGTTCTTTCATGAAATTCTGGATATCTGCATCCGTACTTTCTCTTTGTGTAACAAACTGATATTCCCTGAGTTCCTCTACTTCCATCCTTCCCTGCCTGGTGCGGAGCCCCTTGGGTACCACACAGAGCAGCGGGTCTTTGTACAAAGGCACGATCGGAATCTCTCCGGCGCTGGATACGGACAAAAAACCTACATCCACCACACCATTTTTGATCCAGTAACTTACATCATCATAAGTTCCCTGGAATATTTCCATCTCGATGGCCGGATATGATTTTGCGAAAGCATGTATCAGTTCCGGCATCCAGTTGGTACATACACTGGAAAAACAGCCTATCTTGATTCTTCCCTGTTTGAGTCCATTAAATTCAGCAACCGCCTGCTGCAGACTTTCATCGCTGTTTAGAACGGCGTTTACATATGGAAGAAGACGCTCCCCATAATTGGTAAGCATCACACCATTTTTCCCCCGGTTGAAAACAAAAAATCCCAGTTCTTTCTCCATCGAACTAACAGCATGGCTGACTGCAGAGGGCGTCAGTCCCAGTAGTTCTGCTGCCTTTCTGAAACTCCCCTGGTCCGCCACAGTCTTCAACACCTGATACGATAAAAGCGTCATCTATATCATCCTCTGGAACACTTAAACTGCAGATCCTCCCAGCGGCGGTCTACTTCCGCCTGGAACTGTTCTATCAAATGCTCATTTCCTTTTTTGAATAAATGCTTGAATCGTCCCTGCTCTCTCAGAAAATCTTCAATCGGCAGTTTTTTCTTTGGTTCATAGGACAGGATCCATTTACCATGATCCACCTCAAACAGCGGCCAATAACAGGTTTCCACTGCCAGCTTGCAGATCTTCATTACATCGGACATCTCATAACGCCAGCCTCTCGGACAAGGTGTCATTATATTAAGGAAACTTGCTCCTTCTGTATAAATAGCCTTTTCAGACTTTCTGTGAATATCCTTAAAATCAGTAGTCAGCGTTGTCTGCGCCACATAAGGCACATCATGATCTGCAATAATGCTGGCAAGATCTTTCCGGTTCTGCATCTTTCCTACAGACTGGGAACCTACCGGCGTGGTTGTTGTGTCTGCATACATTGGAGTGGCTGAAGAACGCTGAATTCCGGTATTCATGTAAGCACCATTGTCATAGCACACATACACCATGTCGTGTCCCCGCTCCATGGCACCGGACAAGGACTGGAATCCAATATCGTAAGTACCGCCGTCTCCACCAAAAGTAATAAACTTAAAGGTCTCGTCTTCCGGCAGTTTTCCTCTTTTTTTCAACGCATGATAAGCAGTCTCCACACCACTTAATGTAGCTCCTGCATTTTCAAATGCATTGTGGATATAACTGTCTTCCCATGCGGTATATGGGTACATAAAGGAAGATACTTCCAGACATCCGGTAGCGTTGCCGATCACTGCATGATCTCCCTCATGAAGTGCCCGGAGAACGGCACGAACGCCAATGGTTGCACCGCATCCGGCGCACATACGATGCCCCGGTGCCAGACGCTCCGGTTTATTCATCATTTTCTTTAAACTATAATCGCTCATGACGGTCCTCCTATCTCAATCGAATGTAACGATGCTGCTCTACTTCTTTTCCTTCTGTGGCAACACCTTCTAATTCAGCAAAAATATCTTTGACATCGCTTACGGTAAAATCTCTGCCGGCCAGACCGTAAATGTAACTTACGGCTTCAATCATTACTTTTTCACGGAACAATGCCGCCGGCACTTCACTGGCAAGAGGACCTCCATGTCCATTATAACTTTCACAGCGGTCCATGATAGCTGCCACTTTGCAGTGTTTTAGTGCCTGTGCAATCTCTTCTGCCGGGAACGGACGGAACACACGGAGTTTCAAAACACCGACTTTCTTTCCTTCCTCCCGCAGTTCATCTACGGCCTGCTTGGCAGTTCCCGCTGCCGATCCCATGATCAGCATGATATAATCCGCATCTTCTGTTTTATACTCTTCAAACAGTTCAAATCCACGGCCGGTTAATTCTTTATATTTTCTTGCCACTTCCCGGATCACTTCTTTGGAGTTTTCCATGGCGATTTCCTGGTTTTTCTTGGCTTCCATGGCATAATTGGAAACAGAATAAGGACCTACGGCAATGGGTTTGCCGGGATTTAACAAATACTCTTCCGGTGTATATTCTCCTACAAACTCTTTTACAAAATCGTCCTCTTCCAACAGGATATTTTCTACTGCATGACTGGTAATAAAACCATCTTGGCAGATCATAACCGGCAGGTGTACCCGCTCATCCTCCGCAATGGGATAAGCCTGAATAAAGTTGTCATATGCCTCCTGATTGTTCTCTGCATAAATCTGGATCCATCCTGTATCTCTGGCTCCCATTCCATCGGAGTGGTCACAGTTGATATTGATGGGACCGGATAAAGTACGGTTTACCAGTGCCATTACCAACGGCAGGCGGTTGGATGCCGCCAGCAAAAGTTCTTCCCACATCAGTGCCAGACCGGCAGAAGATGTAGCCGTAAGACTTCTGGCTCCTGCTGCCTCTGCTCCGATGGTGGCACTCATGGATGAGTGTTCACTCTCTACCGGGATGAACTCTGTGTCCATCTGGCCATTGGCTATGTAGGTAGACACCATCTGCGGGATCTCTGTAGACGGTGTGATCGGGAAAGCCGGCATAACATCCGGATTTACCTGGCGGATTGCGTAAGCCACCGCTTCGTTTCCTGACATTCTCTCTTTGATCGACATTAGAAATTTCCCTCCTTCATCTCAATGGCATCAAAAGGACATACTTTGGCACAGATGCCGCATCCCTTACAATGGTCGTAGTCAAATTCCCCTCTTTTACCCTCTGCTACCGGAATACTGCTGTCCGGGCAGACCGGTGCACAGAGCATACACTGCTTGCACAGATCCGCATGAAAAATTGGTGTATTCGTACGCCACTCACCGGTATTGAATTCCTTAGAAGTACCGGCCGCAAACATCATCAGCCCTTCTGTCAGCTCCT
>JAXDTV010000010.1:0-3537 GCA_034089785.1 Eubacterium sp. | reverse complement strand
CTGGTACAAAATCACATTCCAGGTGCAGTCATTCTGGCTGTCGTCACCCATGTTGCCGGTCAGTGCCGTGTCGTACAAATGAATGGAATTTAATCCCTCAATGCAGATCGCCTCAGATGCATTGGCTGTCAGCGTTGCTTTGTTTACTGCAATATCCGCTGTACTGTAGATAGCCGGAGAACCGACTCCGTTGGAAGTATAAGTTCCACCGTTTACAACCATTTTGCCACCGCCACGGTCACTTCGGATGGCTGCTGCTGACTGTCCGTTGGTAGCCACATTCAATGCCCAGGCATATAAAGTTCCGCCGCCTGCTACATGAATACCGCCGGAAGTGTCCTGCTTGGTACTGATGGTGGTATTGGAAACATAAGTCACTCCTGTTCCATAGGAGAAAACACCTGCGCCTCCTGCTGCATCGGTGGTGATCTTGCCGCCATTTATGGTGGTAGTGCCTTCCGTCGTTAAGACAGCAGCACCTACGCCATAAAAGCTGGAATTATCTCCGCCTGTGCTGTTGGATGAATTTCTTGTTACGGTTACATTGTTCAGATTTGCCTTGGCTCCTCCCGATACATGAATGGCATTTTCATCTTTGCCGGTAGAGGAAACGGTTGTGTCTGATAAAGTTGTATCACTGGTAATGGATTTAACAGAGTCGTAACTGGATACGCCTGAACTTGACTGGCCTCCCGGTGCCCCTCCTGGTGCGCCTCCCTGGCCACTTTGTCCGTCCGGGCCGCCTGCCGGTGGAGTTCCGTCCGGTTTCTGTCCGGATGGCGGTGTTCCCTGTGGTGCATCTCCGCCTGCTGCCGGTCCGGATGCCACTGCCCCGCCAGAGACTGCCGCCTCTGTGGCTGCCTGGGAATGTGTCGTTTCTCCTGTGTTAAAATTCTCTGCTACCAATGCGGTTCCTGTGATCAAAGCGACAGCCACCGCTACTGCCGGTACAATCTTTTTCCATCTAGTCATAATAAAAACCTCCATTTCGATTTTGTGTTTGCTATGTTTTGACTATACTATAGCAGGAGAAACTTAAATGAAGTTTAAAGGAGAAAAAAAGTTCCATCAGCGGGAGACACTTCACACCATTTGTGCTAAGGCTCCTGCCAACGGAACTTCTTTTCCATTTCAGATTTTCATTTTGACTTTGGCGTCTTATTTCTTCGCCTTTCTCAATCGTGTGATGGAACTCCATCCACTGTAATATTTCTTTCCCTTTACAATCTTGTAGGCACGGACTCTTGCATAATATGCAGATTTCTTTCCTTTGAGAGTGCAAGTGTAGGTCGTACGCTTTGTTCTAAATCGTTTTGTCTTCTTCTTCGCAAAACTTTTGGAAGAACAATACTTAACCTCGTATCCACTGGCCCCCTTCACTTTTCTCCATGTAAGTTTTGCCCGTTTTCTGTTTTTGCTCAGAGATTTTTTGGTAATCAACGGTCTTGCCACCGTATTTTTTTTCTTGCTGTTTGTCTTTGGTTTACTGCTGTTGTTTGTGACACTGCTGTTGTTTGAGGTGTTATTGTTTTTGTTATCTTCCCCATTGTTTGTACCGGTGTTGGTATTGCCGTTATTCTGGTTACCTGCTGTGGTGCCGCTGCTGCCGTTATTGGTGTTACCGGTATTCGTATTGCCATTATTGTTGTTACCGTCACCCTGATTTCCTTTGTTTGGATCATCTGCCTCACCGCCGCCGGTGTTATCCCCTGGTGTTATCGATTGATTTTTCTTCGCCACAATGCCGTACTCACTGAGATGGCTGGTATTGAACACTACATAACCATCCTCCACCGTACACGCAAGCCGCTCGGCAATCTTGCCGTCTTTTACATATACAACCTCATAGGAGTCATAATCTTTCAATTCCTCCGGAAGGGCAAGTTTTACCCGGACTGTGACTCCATTTATCTGAACAATCTCATCGTCATCCAGCAAGTTAATGTCCAGCAGGTATTTCACATTTTCCGCTGCCAAAGCATCTGTGATGGGCATCTGAGCCAAATCCAGTGAATAATTACCATCGTTTAACAGTTCCGCTTCCACACTGCCCTGAATGTCACCGGTACTGGTTATCGTCATCGGCTCCTTCGTTATACTCGTATCTTTCTCCCAGCCTGCATACAAGGTAACCGTTTTATAAAAAGTACCATCATCCATCAGATCATCTTTTTTCAGATCCGGCTCTCTATCCTTTCTCCAATATTCATTGGACATCAATGTGTACTTTGTAGCGGATTCTTCTTTATCAGCATGCCATCCTGTAAATTTATATCCCCTTCTTTCGGGAACATACTGGAAAATCGGCATAGCTGATCTATTAGACGAGTCACTAAGATAATCACACTTTTCCACTTCCTGTCCGTCGATGGTACCCCCGTTGGCATCCAGAGCCAGCACAAGGGAATCTCCTTCGAATGTGTTCTTTTTGTAAAGGGCAAAGATTGTCATTGGCGAATATCTTTCTAACTCAGACGGAGTCAATGATGTACTTGTGAAAAATTGTCCGTCGACAATTGCGGTATTAATTCCCCATCCGCAGAAAGTACAGCCCTATCTCTGGGCACTATATCTGGACAGATCCTGAGATGTTACCTGATCCATCGTGCCGGACAGGATAACTTTGGCCTCCCCGGTAGAAACACCGTCTGTCAACACTTCTCCGCCAAGCGCATCAAATAGCACATAGTATTGCTGTGGTTGTTCTATTTCTGCCCCCAGAAATAAGGCATAGATGCAGTGGCCTTTTGTATAGGACACGCCGTTCATACTTCCCTTAGATGAAAATTCATCTTTCGACAACATTTCAACGGTTTCTAAACTATCTGAACTTCCGGCCCAGCCTGAAAACTCTCTTTTCCCATTATAAGGAACAACACCCCGGGTAAGATCGGATACCCTTACTAATTCCTCGTCCTCATCAAAATTGAACTTGATCACCTTGCCTGACTGTTGTCCATCGATAGTCGCGTCCGCATCTGACACCTTCAACTTCAAAACCAGTGCATATTCTCCATCATCCGAAATAGTGAAAGCGCCTGCTTCTCCGGTTTCAAACCATACCGCTGCCACGGTAAGTACTAACATGGCCAGTATGCAAAATTTCATTTTAACTTTCATATAGATCCTCCTCGTAAGATATGTATTGCCCCTGGTGCTTGCCAGACGGCTGATCGTTAGATTGAATTGTATAATATCTGAGGGATTTTTTCAATAGAAATGGGGAAAGATGCAGAATTGTCGTGGGGGAGGGGGGGATTGTAAGTTATTTCCAGGTTTTCTCCTCATAGGACCATTCTTTATTGGAATATTGTTCCACCCTCTTTGATTTCAAGATTTCTGACCTTCCTCTTCAAATATTCTTCACCATATATCACTCCCAAATAATGTCTTCTTGTTTGTCTAATCTACAATCACGATCAAATTTTTCAACAGCCTCGTAATAAGCCTCAAATAAATCTTTCGCATAAAGCACAAGATTTTCCTTTTTTACACCTTCTATATCTTCATTTATTTTTATTCTTGTTCCTCTAACAT